>NZ_VUOT01000002.1:0-188816 GCF_009829295.1 Nocardia sp. CY15 | reverse complement strand
CTCCCGCTAACCGCCCCCCCCCCCCGGTCGCTCGCCGCGGTGCCGGTCACGGCTTCGGCGTGACGTCGCCGCGGCGAGCGACCGCGTGCGCTCAGGCGCCGGTCTCGACCGCCTTCTTGATCTTGCCCAGCGTCTCGTTCATGCCGCGCACCAGATCTTCCTCGAACGAGGCCTCGCCACCGAGCGCGACATCGATCCCTTTGCGGGAAAACCAGGTGGTGCCGTTGGGCACATCCCGCCGCTCGATCAGCCGCGTGCCGGATTCGGTCGGCTCCAGGGTGTAGCTCCACACCGTCCGGTTCTCGTTGACCTTGAAGGCCCAGGCCTGGTTCGGCTCGAACCGCACGATACGGGCGGTGGTCGGCCAGAATTTCTTGCCGTCCCGGTTGAGGTTGATCGTCCAGGTGCCCGCCGCGGGCCTGCCCAGCGCCACCATGCGGACGCACTGTGGGCTGAACTCCGGCATCCGCCTCAGATCGGAGACCACCGCCCACACCCGCTCCGGGGGCGCGGCGATGTCGATGCTGGCTTCGAGATTTTTCGGCAACGCTGCCTCCGGGTGACGAGCGACGGACCGACGACCATCCGTCCGAGCGCTTACGGTCGATTCGCGCACATTTTAGACGGGAGGACAGTTGCGTCACATTTCCGCTATACGCGCACCGGCCGCTGTAATGAACGGCGCACAATAACGGATAGATGAAGCAACAGACCAACAGACACTGCCTCCGACTTTCGACGTCCCCACGTGAGGTGATCGGCCGTGAAACTGCGCTCCCTGCTGCATCGTCGACCAGCGGACCAGGTTCCGCTACTGCCGGCTATCGAGCCCGAGAACGGGCGAAGAGCCTCCGGCGCCTCGGCGTCCCTGCGCAGCGTCCGCGCGGCCGCGCAGGAAGAACGCCTGGAGCGCCTGCTCACTCCGAGTGAGCTCGATCTCGTCCTGCGTCGTCGGCTCTGAGCTCTGCGCGAACGCCCACGACAGAGCCCGTCCAGAGGCTCCATACTCGTCAGGTGACTTCACCCGCTGCTACGAAACCGGCCATCCTGAGCGTCGATGACGATCCGGGTGTTTCCCGGGCGGTCGTGCGCGACCTGCGCCGCCGTTATGGCGCCGATTACCGGATTCTGCGCGCGGAATCGGGTGCGCAAGCGCTCGACGCGCTTCGCGAGATGAAGCTGCGCGGCCAGCCGGTCGCGGTATTGATCGCCGACTATCGGATGCCGGGCATGGATGGCATCGAGTTCTTGGAGCAGGCCATGGACCTGCACCCCTACGCGCGTCGCGTGCTGCTGACCGCCTATGCCGACACCAATGCCGCGATCGACGCGATCAACGTCGTGGACTTGGACCACTACCTGCTCAAGCCGTGGGATCCGCCGGAGGAGAAGCTCTACCCGGTGCTGGACGGCCTGCTGGAGGCCTGGCGCAGCAGTGAGCATCGTCCGGTCACCGAGACGAAGGTGGTCGGCAATCGCTGGTCGCCGCGCTCGTCGCAGGTGCGGGAGTTCCTCGCCCGCAACCAGCTGCCCTATCGGTGGTACCTGGCCGACGAGCCCGAGGGCGCGCGGCTGCTGGAGGCGGCGGGAGCCGACCCGGAGCGCTGTCCGGTGGTGATCACCTCGGCGGGCGAGGCGCTCGTGCAGCCCACCGACAGCGAACTGGCGCAGAACGTCGGCCTGACCGTCGACCCGGCGGGCGAGTTCTACGACCTGATCGTGGTCGGCGGCGGTCCCGCCGGTCTCGGCGCGGCGGTATACGGCGCGTCCGAGGGTTTGCGCACGGTGCTCGTGGAGCGGACCGCCACCGGCGGACAGGCCGGGCAGAGTTCGCGCATCGAGAACTATCTCGGCTTCCCCGACGGCCTGTCCGGCGCGCAGCTGGCCGACCGGGCGCGGCGGCAGGCCGCGAAATTCGGCGCGGAGGTGATCACCACCCGCGAGGTGGTCGGGCTGGAGGTCAACGGGTCCGCGCGCACCGTGCGGTTCGCCGACGGCGGCAGCCTGTGCGCGCACACCGTGATCATCGCGACCGGCGTCGACTACCGCCGCCACCCGGCGCCCGGCGTCGACGACTTCACCGGGCGCGGCGTCTACTACGGCTCGGCCATGACCGAGGCGTCCGAGTGCGCCGATCACGAGGTCTACATCGTGGGCGGCGCGAACTCCGCGGGGCAGGCCGCGGTGTTCCTGTCCCGCAACGCGCGCACAGTGCACCTGGTGGTCCGGGCGGATTCGCTGGAACAGTCGATGTCGCACTACCTGATCCAGCAGATCGCGCAGATCGCGAACATCGAGGTGCACACGAACACCGAGGTGATCGCCGCCGACGGTGGCGATCACCTGCAGCAGATCGTGCTGCGCGACAACCGGACCGGAGCCGAGGAGAAGGCCGACGCGGAGCGGCTGTTCCTGTTCATCGGCGCCGCGCCGCAAACCGATTGGCTCGACGGCGTGGTCACGCGCGACAGCGCCGGTTACGTGCTCGCCGGGCCGGACCTCATGGTCGACGGCGCGCGCCCCGCCGGCTGGGAACTACCCCGGCCCCCGCATCATCTCGAGACGAGCGTGCCCGGCGTGTTCGTGGCAGGCGACGTGCACGCCGAATCGGCCAAGCGCGTCGCCTCCGCCGTCGGCGAGGGTGCGATGGCCGTCATGCTCGTGCACCGCTATCTCGCCTGATCAGGAGGCTGCCAGATGACTTCGAACCCGACCGCGGACCGCCGTAGCCGGCTGGTCTGCGACCCCGCCGAGCTGCGCACCTTGTTCCTGTTCGAGAAGCTGAGCGACGAGCAGCTGGCCTGGCTGTGCGCCGACGGCCGGATCGAGACCATCGAGCCGGGGGTCGTCTACCACGAAGGCGAACCGGCCACCTGCCTCTACGTGCTGATGGACGGCGAGGTGGTGCTCACCAAGCAGTCCAGCGGCGCGGAGATCGAGCTGGTCCGCACCGAGCACCGCGGCTCATACGCGGGGGCGTGGATGTCCTACATCGGCGACAAGGTCGAGCAGACCTACAACAGCTCGCTGCACGTGACGCGGCCGTCGCGGTTCTACGTGCTCGACGCCGAAGTCTTCGCCCGGATGATGCGCGAGTGGTTCCCGATGGCCGTCCACCTGCTCGAGGGCGTGTTCTTCGGCAGCCGCAACACGAATGCGCGCATCGGTGAGCGCGAACGGCTGCTCGCGCTCGGTTCGCTGTCGGCGGGCCTCACCCACGAGCTGAACAATCCGGCCGCCGCCGCGGTGCGCGCCACCTCGGGTCTGCGCGAGCGGGTCGCGGGCATGCGGCACAAGCTGGCGATGATGGCGGAAGGCAAGTTCGACGCGGCGTCCTTGGGCGCCTTGGTGCGCCTGCAGGAGGAAGCTGCCGCCCAGGTCGCGAAGGCGCCGGAACTCACGCCGATGGAGGCCGCCGACCGGGAGGACCTGCTCGGTGAATGGCTCGAGGAGCACGGGATCGCCGACGGCTGGAACCTCGCGCCGAACTTCGTGCAGGCCGGTTTCGACACCGACTGGCTGGAGCGGGTGGCCGCCACCCTGGAGGGTTCTCCGGAGCAGGTGTTCCAAGGCGCGATCCGCTGGTTGAACTACACCATCGAGACCGAGCTGCTGATGAACGAGATCGCCGACTCGACGACGCGCATCTCCTCGCTGGTCGACGCCGCGAAGCAGTATTCGCAGATGGACCGGGCGCCCTTCCAGGTGGTCGACGTCCACGAACTGCTGGACAGCACGCTGGTGATGCTCAGCCGCAAGATCGGCGACGGGGTGCGCGTGGTCAAGGAGTACGACCGGAGCTTGCCGCAGGTGCCCTGCTACGCGGCCGAACTGAACCAGGTGTGGACCAACCTGATCGACAACGCCGTGTACGCGATGAACGGCAGCGGCACGCTGACCATCCGCACCAGGCACGAGAACGACTGCGCGGTCGTGGAGATCGGCGACACCGGGCCGGGTATCCCGCCGGAGGCCCGCAACCGGATCTTCGAACCGTTCTTCACCACCAAGCCGATGGGCGAGGGCACCGGGCTCGGGTTGGACATCTCGTTCCGCATCGTGGTCAACAAGCACAACGGCGACATCCGGGTGGACTCCGAGCCGGGCGACACCAGGTTCACCGTCTGGTTGCCGCTTCGCCGCCCCGAACAAGAGCAGATCGATGCCGTCGCCGCGACGATCACGGAAGGACAGTCATGACCGAGCAAGTCGCGGGCATCGATCCCGCGGTCCCACCCAGCGGCCCCGGTTGCCTGGAGTGCGAGCAGAACAGCGGCTGGTGGGTGCATCTGCGCCGCTGCGCCCAGTGCGGGCATGTCGGCTGCTGCGACACCTCGCCCGCGCAGCACGCGACCCAGCACGCGAAGAGCACCGGACACCCGTTCATCCAGAGTTTCGAGCCGGGCGAGGACTGGTACTACAACTTCGAAACCGAGCAGATGTACACGGACGGACCGGAATTGGCTCCACCGCGCAGTCATCCAGCCGATCAGGGCGCGCCGGGCCCGCGTGGGCGGGTTCCGTCGGATTGGCAGGCACACATCCACTGACCCCGGGAAAACCGGTACGCTGCTGCGAACGCCGGGCCTTCCGGCGCCACGATCCACCCGGGAAAGCACGGTATGAAACGAATTTCCACCATCGTCCTGGCTGTCGGGACGGTGGGTTTCCTGCTGGCAGGCTGCGGCGGAGCGGACGAGTCCAGCGACGCGAACGCATCGCGCCAGAGTTCCCTGAGCGCGACGATCTCCGCCCCGGCCACGCGCACCACGACCGCTCCCGACGCCGCGACGACGAGCGATTCGGCGCCGACCGACACCCCGGCCACGACGAAGGACAGCGACTCCTCCCTCGGTCCCGCCTCCAGCACCACCTGCGGTGAGTTCCGGAAGCTGGACACCGACGCGGAGAAGGCGCTGATCGAGCAGATCCTGGCGGAAAACCCGGGTGGCCCGTTCGACGGCAGTCCGAACGTCGCGCTGGGCACGGCCAAGCTGGTGTGCCTGTCGCCGAGCGTCGCCGACACCTCGGTCGCGGTGGCCGCCGGAATCGTGCGGAAGTAGCCGGTAGATCGCGGTCCGCGGCCATACCGAGACGACGGACCGTGACCGAGGGCGGGGGCGCGCGGCAGAATGGCACAGTGGCAGAACTGGCACTCACCGCCCGCCTGAATCCCTCGGCCGCCGACGCCCGGCGGGGGGTGGTCCGACTGCATCCGGAAGCGCTGACCGCGCTGGGGTTGCGGGAGTGGGACGGAATCATGCTGGTCGGCTCACGACGCACGGCCGCTGTGGTCGGCGTCGCTCGCCAGGGAACGCCCGCCGGGGTCGCCCTGCTCGATGACGTCACGCTGTCCAACGCCGGACTGCGCGAGGATTCGACGGTGGTGGTCTCCCCCGCGACCGTCTACGGCGCGAAACAGATCGCGGTGAGCGGCTCGGTGCACGCCACCCGCACGATCCCGGCCGCGACACTGCGGCAGGCGCTGCTCGGGAAGGTCGTCACGGTCGGCGACGCGGTCTCCTTGCTGCCGCGCGACCTCGGACCCGACATCAGCTCCACGGCCGCCACCTTGGCGCTGTCGCGCACCTTCGGGATCGCGTGGACCACGGAGTTGCTCACCGTCACCGCCACCGATCCGCGCGGGCCGGTGAGCGTGCAGCCGAATACCGCGGTGGTCTGGGGCGCGGGAGCGGTCGCCGCGCGGTACGCCGCCGATCTGGCCTCGGCCGGGACCCCGATCCCGGTTGGCGAGGCCTCGCGCGGCGCCACCGAAGCCGCCGTCTTCGGCACGGCGGCGGGCAACAACGGCGTCGCGACCGGGCGGACCGCGGCGGCCAGGGACACCACGCCGAGCATCTCGGTCGATGACCTGCCGGGAGTGCGCGGCCAAGCCGCGAAGCTCGACGAATGGCTCAGTCTCGCCTTGGACGAGCCCGAACTGCTGCGCACGCTCGGCGCACGACCTCATCTCGGCGTGCTGATCACCGGCCCGGCCGGCGTCGGCAAAGCCACTCTGGCCCGGGCGGTCGCGTCGCCGCGGCGCGTCGTGGAACTCGACGGTCCCACCATCGGTGCGGCCGAGAGCGGCGCACGGCTGCGCGAAGTCGCCGAGGCGGTGGCCGACATCGGCTGCGGCCAGGGCGGCGTCCTGCTGATCACCGACATCGACGCGCTGCTGCCCGCGGATGCCGAGCCGGTCGCCACGCTCATCCTCGACCAATTGCGCGCCGCGATCGCCGAACCCTGCGTCGCGTTCCTCGCGACCACGGCGCACCCCACCGGAATCGACCAGCGACTGCGGGCGCCCGACCTGTGCGACCGCGAACTCGCGCTGCCGCTGCCCACCGCCGCCGTGCGCAAGCAGCTGCTGGAACAGCTGCTGCGCAAGGTGCCGACCGCGGAGCTGAAACTCGACGAGGTCGCCGCGCGCACGCCGGGCTTCGTGGCCTCCGATCTCGCGGCGCTGTGCCGGGAGGCGGCGCTGCGCGCGGCGTCGCGGGCCAGGGAGCACGGCGAACCGCAGCTCACCCAGCCGGACCTGCTCGGCGCGCTGGAGGTCATCCGGCCGCTGTCGCGCTCGGGCATGGAGGAACTCGCCATCGGCAGCCTGGGTCTGCACGACGTCGGCGACATGGTGGAGACCAAGCAGGCGTTGACCGAGGCGGTGCTGTGGCCGCTCCGGCACCCGGACTCCTTCGCCCGCCTCGGCATCGAACCGCCGCGCGGGGTGCTGCTCTACGGCCCGCCCGGCTGCGGCAAGACTTTCCTGGTGCGCGCGCTGGCGGGGACCGGTCAGCTCAGCGTGCACGCGGTCAAGGGCGCCGAGCTGTTGGACCGGTGGGTCGGTTCGTCGGAGCGGGCGGTGCGCGAACTGTTCCAGCGAGCGCGCGATTCGGCGCCCTCGCTGATCTTCCTGGACGAGGTGGACGCGCTGGCCCCCCGCCGCGGCCAGAGCGCCGACGCCGGCGTCGGCGACCGAGTGGTCGCGGCTCTGCTCACCGAGCTCGACGGCGTGGAACCGCTGCGCGACGTAGTGGTTCTCGGCGCGACCAACCGCCCCGATCTGATCGACCCGGCGTTGCTGCGGCCGGGCAGGTTGGAACGGCTGGTCTTCGTGCCGCCCCCGGATGCCGCCGCCCGCAGGGAGATCCTGCGCACCGCGGGCCGCGCGGTGCCGCTGGCCGACGACGTCGACCTCGAAGCCCTCGCACAGCAATTGGACGGCTACTCAGCGGCCGACTGCGCCGCGCTGCTGCGCGAGGCCGCGCTCACGGCGATGCGCCGGGACATGCAAGCGGCCGACGTCACCGCGGATGACGTGCAGGCCGCCCAAACGGTGGTGCGGCCATCGCTCGACCCGTCGCAAGTCGACGCGCTGCGCCGCTACGCCCTGGATCGAGGATAGGCCGCGCAAATCGCCCCGTTAAGGGCAATTTGTCGGCAATCACAAGATCGCGCGGGAACCACGGGTATGTTCGACAACCGTGCGCAGGGTCGGCGACATTCTCGACGCGACCACGGCCTTCACAGGAGCCGCGGTCGCGGGCGTCACGCTGTTCCTGCCCGTCAGCGTCGGCACGCAAGGTCAGGCCTCGTCGTACCGGATCGCGGGCCTGCTCAACAGCGTGCCCCGCGGCGCCGCGCTGGGGATGATCGTCGCCGTGACGGTGGCCGTGCTGGTCACCACCACCAAGCGGCCGCTGACCGGGTGGGCGACGGCGACGGCCGCCGCGCTGGCGCAGCTGATCAACCACTTCGCCGGACGGCGGGGGTCCACGGCCGAGATGCTGACCACGCAGAACTACATCGACGCGGTGTGCGCCGCGGTGCTGCTCGGCGGGCTGGGCGCGGTGGTGCTGCGCCGACCCCTGCCCGGCGCGGCGTTCGCGGTCGGCGGGGTCGGAATCTTCGGCTTCGGCGATCTCGCGGCCCTGCTGGACATCACCGCGGATCCGTACGCGGTGCTGGAGACCCCGACGCGCTGGATGATCGCCGCGGCGCTGGCCATGCTGATGATCAGCACCATGCACAACTGGCGGCGCACCGAGGAGCCGAAGACGTCGCGGATGGCGATCGCGCTGCCGGTGGCGCCGATCCTCGCCGCCATGGTGCTCGCGCTGGTGGTGCTGGCCGGCACCGAATGGCTGGGCCGGCAATACAGCAAACTTCCCGCGGAGGGTCACGCGGTCGAGATCGGGATCGTCGTCGCCGCGACGATCGTCAGCGCGACCGCCGCGGCGATGCTGCTGCCCGGACGCGACGGCACCGGCGTGTACCTGGCCGTCAGCCTCACCGCGGCGGTCGACGCCGTGGGTTACGCGGTCCGTCCCGGGTGGACCTCCGCGGTGCTGATCGCGTTGACCGCGGCTGGCGTGGCCATCGGCGCCCGTGTGCCCTCGACGGCCATCGCCATCCTGCTGCTGGCGGGCATCGCGGTATTCGCCATCGTCACCTCCACGTCCGCGGGCACCGTCGCCTTCGCCGTCATCAGCGGCGTCATCGCGTTGACCGCTGGTTACTGCTGCGGTACGACGCGACCGCAGTACGCGCCCAGCGGTGTCCTGGCGATCAGCGCTCTCTACCTTCCCTCGGCGGTGTCGGTGATGCCGGACAAGTTCAAAGACTGGCGCGAGGACGTGGCGATCCACGACGCGACGCCCGGCCGCACCGCGCTGGCCATCGTCGTCGGCAGCGCGATCGGCCTCGTCATGCTGCGCAAACTCCGGCCGCGCAGCAAGTCGCAGGCGAAAGGGCAACTCGAGAGCGAATCATTAGCGGACATATAGCCCCGCTTCGAACCGATGGCGGACGCCATACTTGCCCCGTCCGCGAAAAATGCAGGGTTTACGTAGGATTGTCCCGAACACCCCGCCGCCCCTACTCGACGGAGTGAGTTTGCTCGCAATCCTGCTCGTCCATGCCGCAGCCGCCTTGTCGGCTCCGCTGTGGGTGCGGGCACTGGGGCGCAACGCTTTCTACCTGCTGGCTTTGGTCCCGCTCGGCTGTCTCGGCTGGGTGATCGCGAATTGGTCCGTTCCGCAGCGCGTTCGGCTGGCTTGGGCGCCGAGCGTCGCGCTGAACGTCGACCTGCGCTTCGACACCCTCGCGGCCGTCCTGTGCGCGCTCGTGCTGGGCATCGGGGCGCTGGTGCTGGTCTACTGCGCCAGGTACTTCCAGGACGACGAGCCGCGGCTGGAAGTGTTCGCCGCCCAGCTGGTGGCGTTCGCCGGGGCGATGTTCGGCCTGGTCACCAGCGACAACATGCTCTTGCTCTACGTGTTCTGGGAAGCGACGACAGTGCTGTCGTTCCTGCTGATCGGCCACAACGCCGAACAGGCGGCCGGCCGCAGAGCCGCGATCCAGGCGCTGCTGGTGACCGGCGCGGGCGGATTGGCGATGCTGGCCGGCATCGTCGTGCTCGGCACGGTGACCGGCAGCTATCTGCTCTCGGACCTGATGTCGGGAGCACATTCCCCGAGCGGGGTGGCGGTCGAGATCGCGGTGGCGTTGGTGCTGGTGGGCGCGCTCACCAAATCCGCTGTGGTACCGCTGCATTTCTGGCTGCCCGGCGCGATGGCCGCGCCGACACCGGTGAGCGCGTACCTGCACGCCGCGGCGATGGTGAAGGCCGGTGTGTACCTGGTCGCCCGGCTCGCACCGGTGTTCGCGCAGAACCCGGTGTGGCATCCGCTGGTGCTCACCCTCGGCCTGGCGTCGATGCTGCTGGCCGGGCTGCGAGCACTGCAAGTGGTGGATCTGAAACTGGTGCTGGCCTTCGGCACGGTCAGCCAGCTGGGCTTCCTGATCGTGCTGGTCGGCATCGGCACGCCCGGCGCCGCACTGGCCGGAGTCACCCTGCTCGTCGCGCACGCGCTGTTCAAGGCGTGCCTGTTCCTGGTGGTCGGGATCATCGATCACGGTGCGGGGACCCGCGATCTGCGGCGGCTGTCGGGTCTCGGCCGCCGTGCTCCGGTGCTGTGCGGCACCGCGATCCTCGCCGCGCTCAGTATGGCGGGCATCCCACCGCTGCTCGGGTTCGTGGGGAAAGAGAGCGCCCTGAGCGCCGTACTGGACGCCGGTGTGCTCCCCGCCTGGGCTCGCGGCGCGGTGCTCGCCGGAATCGTGCTCGGCTCGATGCTGACAGTCGGCTACAGCATCCGGTTCATCTGGGGAGCTTTCGCGGACAAAGGCAACGAGCCGCGGGCCGCTCCTCGCGCCGCATCCATGGCCCACCAGCCCAGCGACGTACCCGTCATCGGGGGCCGGCCGGAGGCGGTAAGCAGTTTTCGCTGGCACGCGCCGGGCGCTGTCTTCGTGGCGGCACCGGTGATCCTCGCCGTCGCGAGCCTGGTGGCAGGTCTCGCACCGTCCTGGCTGGACGCACGGCTGCGCCCCTACGCCGAAACGCTGACCGGCCCCGCGTTTCCCCCTCTGGCGCTGTGGCACGGATTCACCCCGCCGCTGGCGTTGACGGTGCTGATCGTCACCGTGGGCGTCCTGCTGTTCCGGCTGCGCGACCGCTTCCCCGAATCCGCGCAGCCCCGTCTGGGCAACGCCGACCGCGCCTACGACGCCACGCTGCGCGCGATGGACACCCTCTCGCTGCGGATGACCGGCGCTGTGCAGCGCGGGTCGTTGCCGCTGACCCAGGCGACGATCCTGGTCACGCTGATCATCCTGCCGACCGTCCTGCTCGCCCTCGGCGCCCGCACCGGCGTGACGCCGCGCCTGTGGGATTCGCCGCTGCAAGCGGCCATCGGCGCGATCATGGCGGTGACCGCGATCGCCGCGACGGTGCTGCGCAACCGCTTGGCCAGCGTGCTGGTCGTGGGGGTGACCGGGTACGGCTGCGGGGTGATCTTCGCGCTGCACGGGGCGCCCGACCTCGCGCTGACCCAATTCCTGGTGGAGACGCTGACCCTGGTGATCTTCGTCCTCGTCCTGCGCGCTTTCCCCGCGCGGATCGAGGCCCGCCGCAGGGCCGCGTTCAAGGTGCGCAGGGCGATCCTGGCGGTGGGGACGGGAACGGCGGTCGCGGTGCTGGCCGGTTTCGCCGTCGCGGCCCGCACCGCCGAACCCGTCTGGCCCCGGATTCCCGATGCCGCCTACGAGTTCGGCGGCGGCAAGAACGCCGTCAACGTCCTGCTCGTCGACCTGCGGGCGTGGGACACCCTCGGCGAGATCTCGGTGCTCGTCGTCGCCGCTACCGGCGTCGCCTCACTGGTGTTCCGCAGCAGGCGTTTCGGCAGCGCGCCGCGCGCGACGGACTCCCCCGACTACGACCCGGAACTGGTGAGCTGGCTGCCCGCGGGCCGTCTGGTCGACCGGGCCGAACGGTCGATGGTCCTGCAGATCACCACGCGGCTGGTGTTCCCGACCATCATGGTGCTGTCGGTCTACTTCTTCTTCTCCGGCCACAACGCACCCGGCGGTGGATTCGCCGGTGGGCTCACCGCTGGACTCGCGCTGACCCTGCGGTATCTCGCGGGTGGCCGCTACGAATTGGGCGAGGCGCTGCCCGTCGACGCGGGTCACGTCCTGGGCGCGGGTCTCACCTTGGCCGCGGGCACGGCCGTTTCGTCGCTGCTGCTCGGCGCGCCCCCGCTGTCCTCGGCGATCTTCGAGGTGTCGCTACCGGTTGTCGGCCACGTCAAGGTGGTCACCGCTCTGTTGTTCGATCTCGGGGTCTATCTCATCGTGGTCGGCCTGGTGCTGGATGTGCTGCGCAGCCTGGGCGCGCGGCTCGACAGCGAACTGGCCGACGCCGAGAACCCCTCGGCGAAAGGCGACCCCGGCACATGACCGTCAATCTGACACTGCTGGTGGTAATCGGCATCCTGGTCGCGTGCGGGGTGTATCTGATCCTGGAACGCGCCGTGTCGAAGATGCTGCTCGGGCTGATCCTGTTCGGCAACGCGGTGAACCTGCTGATCCTCACCGCGGGCGGCGGCGACGGCAAACCGCCCATCCGCGGCGAGGCGGACGTCGACGAGATGGCCGACCCGCTCGCCCAGGCGATGGTGCTCACCGCGATCGTGATCACCATGGGCATCGCGGCATTCGTTCTCGCCCTGGCCTACCGCGCCTACACGCTCACCACCAGCGACGACGTCGCCGACGACCAGGAAGACGCGGATGTCGCACGGCGGCGCGCCGGAGAGGACCCGGAGACGTGAACCTGTCCCCCGGCCTGCTGCCGATTCTCGCGCCGCTGCCGGTGCTCGTTCCGCTGCTCGGCGCCGCGGCCACGCTCGTGTTCGGCCGCAGGCCCCGCGTCCAGAGCGTGGTCATCGTCGCCGCGCTCGCCGGTGTCGTGGTGATCTGCGGTCTGCTGCTGTACCTGGCCGATCGGGACGGCACCACCGCGTTGCAGGTCGGCGGCTGGGCGGCCCCGATCGGCATCACGCTGGTGGTCGACCGGCTCTCGGCGGCGATGCTGCTGGTCTCGTCGGTGGTGCTGCTGTCGGTCGCGCTGTACGGCGCGGGCCAGAACATCCGCGACGGCGACGAGCGACAGCCCACCTCGATCTACCGCCCCACGTATCTGGTGCTGACCGCCGGTGTCTGCGCCGCCTTCCTGGCCGGTGACCTGTTCAACCTCTTCGTGGGCTTCGAAATCCTGCTCGCGGCGTCGTTCGTCCTGCTCACCGTAGGCGCGACCACCGAACGCATCCGGGCAGGCGTGGCCTACGTGATGGTTTCGATGGTGTCGTCGCTGATCTTCCTCACCGGCATCGGCCTGGCCTACGCGGCCACCGGAACGCTGAACCTGGCCCAGCTCGCCGTCCGGTTCGGCGACGTGCCGGAGGGCACACGCACGGCGATCTTCGCGGTGCTGCTGGTGGCGTTCGGCATCAAGGCGGCCGTGTTCCCGCTGTCGAACTGGCTGCCCGACTCCTATCCGTCCGCCCCGGCCCCCGTCACCGCAGTGTTCGCCGGTCTGCTCACCAAAGTCGGTGTGTACGCCATCATCCGGACGCACTCGCTGTTGTTCCCCGACGGCGGCTTCGACTCGGTGCTGCTGGTGTGCGGCCTGCTCACCATGCTCGTAGGCATCCTCGGCGCCATCGCGCAGAGCGACATCCGCCGTCTGCTGTCGTTCACGCTGGTCAGTCACATCGGCTACATGGTGTTCGGGGTCGGACTGGCCAATGCGGCCGGACTGTCGGGCGCGGTGTTCTATGTGGCGCACCACATTCTGGTGCAGACCGCGCTGTTTCTGGTGGCGGGCCTGATCGAACGGCAAGCCGGATCCACTTCGCTGCGCAGATTGGGCGGGCTGGCCGCGGCCAGCCCGCTGCTGGCCGTGCTGTTCCTGATCCCCGCCTTGAATCTCGGTGGCATTCCGCCGTTCTCCGGGTTCGTCGGCAAGGTCGCGCTGTTGCAGGCGGGCGCCGAGCGGGGCAGCGTGCTGGCCTGGATGCTGGTCGGCGGCGCCGTGCTCACCAGCCTGCTCACCCTCTATACCGTCGCACGGGTATGGAGCAAAGCGTTCTGGCGACCGCGCGAGGACGCGCCCGAGGGCCATCTCACCGCGGCGAGGCCGCCGACGCTGATCGAGGAAACGACCGACGTGCACTACGACGAGCGCACCGATCCAGGCCGGATGCCGCCGCTGATGGTGTTGTCCACCGCGGCGCTCGTGCTGGCCGGTCTGTGCCTGACGGTGCTGGCCGGTCCGATCCTCGCGATCGCCGACCGGGCCGCGCTCGACCTGCGCGACCCCGGCGTGTACATCGGTGCGGTGCTGGGTGATACGCCCGGCGATCGAGGAGGTCCGCGATGAGCGTCGAGCAGACCGGGCGCGGCAGGGCGCGCGACACTGTCGTCCGGGTCGGCATCCTGGTCTGGCTCACCCTGGTGTGGCTCGCCCTGTGGGGTGATCTCAGCACCGCGAACCTGTTGGGCGGACTGGTGATCGCCGCACTGATCATGGTGGCGCTGCCGCTGCCGCGAGTGCCGGTGTCCGGCCGGCTGAATCCGTTTCCGCTCCTCGAATTGGTCGTGGTGAGCGCTTATTACGCGGTGGAATCGAGTCTCCAGGTCGCCTGGCTCGCGATCCGGCCCGCCCCGATGCCGGTGTCCGGGGTGCTGCGCGTGTACGCCCGCACGCGATCGGACTTGGTGCTGGTGTTGTGGAGCGATCTGCTGAACCTGATTCCCGGCACCATGGTGCTGGAGATCGACCGCGGGCGCTGTGTGGTCTACGTCCACGTCCTCGACGTCGGCAGCGACGCAGCCGTCGACAAGTTCTACCGGACCACCCGGCGGCTGGAACGACTGCTGATCGAAGCGTTCGAGCGCTCGACGGGATGGCCGTACTCCCGACCGGTCGAGCCTCCGGAGGTGACATAGTGACCGTGGTCGCCGTGGTCGCCGCCGTCATCCTGACCGCGGCCGCGCTGCTCACCACTTACCGCGTCGTCATGGGGCCGAGCACTTTGGACCGGGTGGTCGGTGTCGACTCGCTGATGGCCATCGCGGCCTCCGGACTGGCCGTGTGGGCGGCTTACAGCGCCGACACCACCGTGGTGCCCGCGATCGTCGCGCTGGCGCTGGTCGGGTTCCTGGGCTCGGCCGCGGTGTCCCGATTCCGGGTGCGGGACGACAAATGAATCTGTGGCATGTGCTCGCGGGCACCTTGATCCTGTTCGGCTCGACGCTCGCGCTGACCGCCGCGGTCGGCATCGTGCGCTTCCCCGACACGCTGACCCGGATGCACGCCGCCACCAAGCCGCAGGTCATCGGGCTGATCCTGGTGCTCGCGGGCGCCGCGATCCAGCTACGCGGGCACGGCAACGTCTGGGCGCTGGCGCTGGTCGGGCTGTTCACCCTGCTCACCGCACCGGTGATCGCCCATCTCATCGGCCGCACCGCCTATCGCGAGCAGCGCCACCGCGACGGGCTGTTGCGCATCAACGAGATGCGCGACGACGACATCGACTAGCTCGGGTCTCGAAGTCGGTGAGGGCGGGCCTTGCCCACCCTCACCGGTGTCGGATCCATTGGTTGGTGGCGGCGATGCGGAGTGCGGCAGGTAGAGGTAACCCGTCAGTGGTCAGGCCGGAACCCGGTCGGCGGCGAGGAAATCGTCGACGAAGCCCAGCGCCCGGTTCTCGAAGCCCGCATAGTGGGCTTCACGGACCGCGCCGGTGAGGGCTTCATCGAACAGCAGATTGCCCGCGGCGTCCAGACGCTGCCGCTTTTCCTCCGCGCCGGCCAACAGCCCCACCGACGACTGTGCGAGGCCGCAGTAGTAGGCGACACCGTCGTTGAGTTGCGCGCTCAGGGCATCCTGCATGAGTTCGACGACCGCGTCGTCGTCTGCCGCTCCCGCCAGGCCCAGCCACAGCATCCGCTTGCCCGCGAGCCGGGGCTTGCTGCGGCCGTAGGCGAATCCGTAGTTCCACACCCGATCGATCCAGCCCTTCAGGATCGCCGGGACCTGCATCCAGTACACCGGGAACACGGCGACGATCACGTCGGCGGCGCGGATGCGCCGCATATGGCTCTCGGCTTCCGGAGAGTAGGTCTTCTCCCGATTGCCCCAGTCCGGGAGGTCGGCGGCGGTCATCCGGGGATCGAAGTTCTCGGCGTGCAGGTCCAGCAGGTCGATCCGGTAGCCGGCCGCGGTGAGCCGCCGGGTGGTCAGTTCAGCGATATGGGCGGTCAGCGAATCGGGCCGGGGGTGAGCGACGACAACCAGCGCGGTGCGGGTGGTCGTGGTGTCCACGGTCGGGTTGTGCTGCACGGGGGCCTCCCATGTGAGTCCGGAGTTCCGGACGAGTCGGTTTGTGCGGTCTGGTCCCATTCCACACTCCGGACAATGGACGATCTATGGGTAAAGATCTACATTCGATAGGAGTTCGTCTACCATCGACGGTGTGGACCCATTGAGCAAACTGCTGGGCGGTATCCGTGCCGAGGGAGCCGTGCTCACCACCGCGGTTTTGGAAGCACCGTGGAGCATCCGGTTCGCCGACGAAGCGCCGCTGACCATGGTCACCGTCCTGCGCGGTGGGGGAACACTGCTGCTGCCGGGCGGTCTCGAGCGTCGGATCACGGTAGGGGACACCGCGATCGTGCGCGGCCCGGAACCCTTCGTCCTCGTCGACAGCGCGGATACTGTCCGCCTACCGCACGAGGAATACGAGGTCGCCTGTTTCGCGCCGGACGCGAAATGCGATCCCGTGCTGGACGGCGGTCGCTGGGGAAACGGCCCCGCCGGTGAGACCGCTCTGATCGTCGGCGCCTACCGCGCGTCCGGCCGGCGCCACGAACGGCTGCTGAGTGCTATACCACCCGTCCTGGTCGTGACCGACGATGTCGAGGTGTGCGCGTGGATGGAGTCGATCGCCGTGGATGCGGCCCGGCGTCCGGCCGGAGCGCAGGCGATGATGGACCGGCTGCTCGACTGGGCGCTGGTGTGCACGCTGCGCGACTGGTTCGAGGGGCTGGACGCTGCCGCGCCGGGTTGGTACCGCGGGTCGGCCGATCCGGTGGTCGGGCCGGCGTTGGAGGCCATGCACGGAAAGCCGGCCGCCGGTTGGACGGTCGCGTCACTGGCCGCCGAGGCGGGGGTATCGCGGGCGCTGTTCGCACGGCGGTTCTCCGAGGTCATGGGACAGTCGCCGCTGGCGTATCTCACCGAATGCCGGATGGATGAGGCGGAGGAACTACTGGTCGACCGGAGTCTCACCGTGGCGCAGGTGGCGAAGGCCGTCGGTTATGCGGACGCTTTCGGTTTCAGTGCGGCGTTCAAGCGCCATCGGGGTATCCGGCCCAGCGATTTCCGCGCCACCGCCGATCTCGGAGCGTGAACCGGTACCGGTCTCAGCTCGCGACGGGCTCGACTTCCCGCTCGGCCTGCCGCGGCTGCCGCACGGTCGCGAACCACGTCGCGTGGAATGCCGCGGCGAGTCCGGCCAGCAGCCCGAGCACGACCGTGCCCGCGAACACCGGGTACTCGGCCATGGGCACGGCGAGGTACCGGTAGGACAGCAACAGCACGGCCAGCACGACCGCACCGGAGGCGACCAGCCGGACCCGGAACCATCCCCAGCCGCGCTCCGGCTCGCGCAGCGCCGACTCGACGGTCAGGCACAGCACCGCGCCCGCGACCAGGTCGACGCCGTAGTGGTATCCGAAACCCAGGGTGGCGGCCAGAGTGGCCAGCAGCCAGAACGCACCACCCCAGCGCAGCCAGGCCGGCGCGGGCTCGCCGTCGCTGTCGCGACGGGTGTGCAGGAACACCGACAGCGCCCAGGCCGTGTGCATGGAGGGCATGCAATTGCGTGGAATCGCGGCGTCGAACGGCAGCGGCATCGGAGTCCGGTCGATCGGCGGCACCACGCCCGGCCAGTAGTTGCCCAGTTGCAGCCCGTCGCCGTCCGGTCCGTACGCGAACATCGGCCCGACGACCGGGAACAGGACATACACCACAGGGCCGATCAACCCCAGCACCAGAAAGGTCCGCACCAGGTAGTGCGACGGCCAGCGGCCCGACGACATCACGCGGCGCAGCTGCCACACCGCCACGACGATCGCCGCCACCGGCAACTCGATATAGACCCAGTGCAACACCGCGTAGACCACTGGGCCGAGCGCGTCGACCGCACGGCCGAGCACCCACGACGGATCGCCCAGCGCGTGGTCGGCCAGCATCACGTACTCGTCGAGCACCGTCGGCCTGCCGATGACGGTGACGTGCAGCCACACGTCGCCGACCTTGGTGGCCAGGATGAGCAGCGCGCCCAGCGCGGCCGCGTGCAGCGCGGCGCGTCGTTCGGCGCCCGGCCAGCGCAGCCAGGCCACCAGCGCCAAGCCGGTCAGCACGATCACCGGGCCGTTGCCTATCGCGAACGGCTCGCCCGCCAGCAAGCGGGCCCCCGCCCACACCACGTCGACGGACACCGCGATGCCGACAGCGACCAGCCGCCTGCGGGCCGAGATGCCCACCAGCGCAAGGACCAACCCGGCCCAGGGCACCGACATGGATTTGGGTGTGCCGACGTAGTCCCGCGCCAAACTCTCCAGCGGGCCTTCGAACCCCTGCCAGGTGGCGACGACCTGCAACACGATCAGCAGCACCGGCACCGCGGCCACCGCCGCGGTGACCCGAACCCGGGTCTGTGGCACGCGGCGGCTCGATACCGCTCTTCCTGCTTTGGAACCCGGGTCTTCGACTAGCATCCGACCATAGTAAACGGGGGGTGAACTGCGTCCCCCTGGCCAGCTGAACAGCAACCGACCTGTCCGCGGCCGGACGCTACTGTTTCAGCTCCTCGACCAGCGCGTCCACCACCGCGACCAAATCGCCCTGCGACGCCGCGGCAACTCGGCGTTGACGCTGATAAGAGGCCCCGCGCTTGGGGATCTCGGCGACCAGCGCGAGCTCGTCCGCGCAGTTCAGCCGCGCCGCCGTCGGTTCCAGCCGGTTCAGCAGATCGTTCAGGTCGTCGGTGACCAACCGCTCATTGCTGTCGGAGTCGGTGATGATGATCGCGTCCAGCCCGTAACGGGCTGCCCGCCACTTGTTCTCCTGCACATGCCACGGAGGCAGGGTGGGCAGGTCCTCGCCGTTCTCGACGCGGCGATCCAGGTCGACGATCAGGCAGTGGATGAGCGCGGCCATCGCGGCGAGCTCGGCGCGCGTGGAGATCCCGTCACACACCCGCACCTCGATGGTGCCCCACTTCGGCGCCGGACGGATGTCCCAGTGCATGCCGCCGAGCTGTGTGAAGACGCCGGTCTTGATCTGATCGTGCACGAAATGCTCGAACTGGGTCCAGTTCTCGAACTGGAACGGCAGGCCCGCGGTCGGCAGCTGCTGGAACATCAGCGTTCGGTTGCTGGCGTAGCCGGTGTCCGATCCGGACCACATCGGCGAGGACGCCGACAACGCGAGCAGATGCGGATACGACAGCAGCAACGAGTTGAGGATCGGGAACACCTTGTCGCGGTGGGAGACTCCGACGTGCACGTGCACGCCCCAGATCATCATCTGCCTGCCCCACCACTGCGTGCGGTCGATCAGCTCGTCGTAGTGCTCCGACCGGGTCAGCTGCTGAGCCGACCACTGCGCGAACGGATGGGTGCCCGCGCAGAACACGTCGACGCCGAGCGGGTCGCCCGCGCGCCGCACCGTGTTCATGGTGCCGGTCAGATCCTCCACCGCCGCGCCGACGGTCTCGTGCACGCCGGTGACGAGTTCCACGGTATTGCGCAACAGCTCCTTGGTCACCTGCTGCGTGCCGTCGTGGGCGCGCAGGTCACCGAGCGAATCGAAGACCGCCGCAGCGGTATTCGACAGATCGCGGGTCACCTTGTCCACCAAGGCGATCTCCCATTCGACCCCGATGGTGGGCCGGGGCGAACCTTCGAAGGGAACGTGCTCGATTCCTGCCCCGGCCATATGCCACCCGCGCTACTGGATCACGCCACAGGCGACACGGCCACCCGCGTCGCCCGTCGCTAGGGTCGTGTCGTCGGGGCCCGCGACGCCATCGGCACGGACGTAACGGTTGGGAATGTTGCCGAAGTTGTCGGCGTCGGCGTGGATGATCAGGGCCTTGCCCTTCACCTCGTCCAGGGTCACCGAATCGGTGGTGGTGACCAGCTTGGCGGCGCCGTCGGAGCGCACCTCCAACGATGTCAGGTCACCGCTGGCCGGGTGGGTGTTGGCGCTGCCGACCTGGAGGTGACCACCGGCGGACAGGAAGTCGCCCGCCGGGCCTCCGGTCGGCGCGACCGAGTTGGGCTCGCACTTGCCGACCTGGTGCACATGCATGCCGTGGAAGCCGGGACGCAGTCCGCGGACCTCGACCGTGACCTGCAGGTGCTCGCCCTCCTCGGCGAAGTTCGCGGTGCCGATCGAGGCGCCCGAGGGGTCCTTCAGCTGCACGGTCACCCCCGGAGCGGTGTGCGGCGTGCCGTGCTCGGTGCTCGACTGTCCGGCCGGAGCGGGGGACCCGGTCCACACCGGCGGGGGCGTTCCCTGGACGTCACTCGACTCCTGGCTGTTCGAGCAGGCGGCGAGGCCGAAGACCGCGACCGCGAGCACCGGGGTCACAGTCCGCCAGGACGGGCGTCGAGTTGGGGACGGGGCCATCGGGGAACTCCTTTACGAGTACCGAGTTTACGAGTAAAGCTGGGTGGACACGTTCGTTACCGGACAAGATGATGCCACGGCCGCCGTGTCGCGCCCCCGACAGGGCGGCACGCCCTCACCTGACCTTCACCGCTGCGTGCGCGCGAACGGCGACCACACGGGTCAGTTACCCGTGACGATCACCGTTACACCCGGCCCGGTGTCCCCGATCCCGGCCGACTTCGGCTCCACGGATGCGTCGAGTTCGTCCGCGACGGCCTGCGCCGCCTCCTTGTCGCCGGGCGAATTGCCGTAGTACACCGTGGTTTTCGCGATATTGGCGCCGGGATAGTTGCCGGTTCCCGCGATCGTCCACCCACTTGCCGAGAGCTGATCGGCCGTCTTGGCGGCGAGCCCGGCCACCATGCTGTTGTTGAGCACGCGCACCGGCACCGAACGGGCTGCCGTGGAGGTGGCCGCCGCGGGAGTCGACGTCACGGTCGCCCGCGCGGTGGACGAGGACGCGGCCGAGGTGGGCGCCTTGGGCGCGGTGGTGCTCGCCGGTACCTGGGGCGCGGCGGTCGCGCTGGTGGTCGGCGATTCGCTGGTTCCCGAGGCGTCGGTGTCGGCATCGGAATTCGACAGCGACATCGCCCCGAGACCGGCGAAAACGATGGCCAACGCGATCAGCACCATCGCCAGGGCGCGCAACGGTGGCCCACCGGAGGTGGGATTCGGGTAGCTCACCCTCGCGAGCCTAGTCGCACCGGGCGGGTCCGGGTCCGCATCGCCGGGTCAGACCTGGAATCCCAGCCGCCGCGCCGCGCGCGCCTTCTGCCTGCTCGCGCGCAGCCTGCGCAGCCGCTTGACCAGCATCGGATCGGCGGCCAGCGCTTCCGGCCGGTCGACCACCGCGTTCAGCACCTGGTAGTACCGGGTCGGCGACATGGCGAACAGCTCGCGGATGGCCTCTTCCTTCGCCCCGGCGTACTTCCACCACTGGCGCTCGAAGGCCAGGATGTCGAGGTCGCGACGGCTCAGCCCGTCGCCGTCGGCCTGCTCGGCCGCAGTGCGCCCCGCCGTGGCATCCGCGCTTGCGGAAGGGTCGTCCTGGATCGCGGAAAGATCCCGTGCCGCTGCGCCGTCCATCTCGCTCCCTCGCCGAGTGACCACCAGACGAAAATGGTGCTTGTACGTCGCGGAACATTCAACCACGCGCACCGGGAATCGCCCGGTCCGCGGCGCGGCGTGTTCCCTACCGGCCGGTAGCGGCGGTACCCGAGGCGCTGTGACGTGGCACCCACGGCAATAATCGGCATATGGCAATCCTCCCGATCGTGATCGTCGGCGACCCGGTTCTGCACAACCCGACCGCGCGGGTCACCCAATCGCCGGAGGAATTGGCCCCGCTCATCGCGGACATGTACGACACGCTCGACGCGGCGCACGGCGTCGGGCTCGCGGCCAACCAGGTCGGCGTCGGGCTGCGCCTGTTCGTCTACGACTGCCCCGACCTCGGCCCGGACGGCACCGCGACCCGGCGTCGCGGGGCGGTGATCAACCCGGTGCTGGAGACCTCGCAGATCCCGGAGACCATGCCGGACCCGGACGACGACGAGGAGGGCTGCCTGTCGGTGCCCGGCGAGCAGTTCCCCACCGGCCGCGCCGAATGGGCCAAGGTGACCGGCACCGATGAGCACGGGCAGCCGGTCGAGGTGGAGGGCAAGGGCTTCTTCGCTCGGATGCTCCAGCACGAGGTCGGGCATTTGGACGGGTTCCTGTACGTGGACGTGCTGCTCGGCCGCAACGCGCGGGCCGCCAAGAAGGCGATCAAGCGCAACGGCTGGGGCACACCGGGTTTGAGCTGGCTGCCCGGCACCGATCCCGACCCGTTCGGGCATGACGACTGACCCCGCCGCCGGCCTGCCCGATATTCCGCTCGGCCGCCGCGTGGTGCTGCGCTATCAACTGCCCGCGGGTTATCCCCAACCGCTGACCGACGTGATCGGCGAACTTCTCTCGCTGGATCCGCCCACCGTGCGCGGCGCCGACGGCCAGGTCGTCTCGGTGGCGCCGGACCGGGTGGTCGCGTTGAAAGCCATCGGCCCCAGACCGATTCGCACGAAGGAGATCCGCGCGCTCGAGGCCGCGGCCGCCTACGCCTGGCCCGGTGTCGAGCACAGCTGGATCGACGGGTGGTTGGTGCGCGCGGGCCACGGCTACACCGGCCGAGCGAACTCCGCTGTGCCGCTGGGCAACTTCGGCAGCCCCGCCGTCGTGTCCGCGGAGACGCTGCACCGGATCGGCGAGTGGTACACCGCGCACGGCCTGCCCTTGCAGCTCGCGCTGCCCGACCGGCTGGCACCGACGCCGCCCGGCTGGCACAGCTGGCGGGAGACGCTCATGCTGGCACTCGACATCGACAATTTCGTCCTGCCGCGGGGTCCGTCGATGGTGCGGATCGCGCCCGCCCCCGACGCCGACTGGCTGGAGATGCACCGCTATGGCGGCGAGGCCCCGGCCGCGCAGGCGGTGCCCGCCCCCGCGCCGGTTCCCGAGGTGCTGACCGCGGTCCTGGACGGCGAACTCGGCTTCGCCTCGCTGGGCCTGCCGCGTCCCATCGCGATCGGCCGCGGCGCGCTCACCACCGCCCCGGACGGACGCCGGTGGGTCGGGCTCACCTGCGTGGCCGTCGCGGCCGCGCACCGCAGGCACGGGCTCGGCTCGCTGGTTTGCGCCGAACTGGTGCGCTGGGGCCGCGAACGCGGCGCGACGCACGCCTATCTCCAGGTGGAAGCCACCAACGAGCCGGCCCGCGCGATGTACCGCGAACTGGGATTCGTCGAACACCACGCCTACCGCTACGCCGCGCCCGAACCCCTCGCCGGGCCCGGCGGCCTGCGGTAGAACAGACCTGTCACCCCGTGCGAAGGAAGTCCGCAGTGCGTCTCGCCACCTGGAATGTCAACTCGATCCGCTCCCGGCTCGACCGCGTCGCGGACTGGCTGGACCGCCAGGACATCGACGTGCTGGCCCTCCAAGAGACCAAGTGCCGCGACGACCAGTTCCCGTTCGAGCGCTTCGACGAGCTCGGCTACGAAGTGGCCCACCTCGGGATCAATCAGTGGAACGGGGTGGCGATCGTCTCCCGGGTCGGTCTGACCGACGTCGAGTTCGCCTTCCCGGACCAGCCGGGCTTCGACAAGGACGCGGAAGAATCTCTGATCAGCACGCCGGTGGTCGAGTCGCGCGCGATCGGGGCCACCTGCGGTGGCGTGCGGGTATGGAGCCTGTACGTGCCCAACGGCCGCACGCTGGGCGATCCGCACTACACCTACAAGCTGGAATGGCTTGCCGCGCTGCGCGACAACGGCGCGCGCTGGTTGGCCGAGGACCCGCAGGCCAAGATCGCGCTGGTGGGCGACTGGAACATCGCGCCGACCGACGACGATGTGTGGTCTGTGGAGTACTTCGCCGACAAAACGCACACTTCGCAGCCCGAACGCGACGCTTTCCAGGCCGTCGTGGACGCCGGCTACGCGGACGTCATGCGTCCGTTCGCGCCCGGGCCGGGCGTCTACACCTACTGGGACTACACCCAGTTGCGCTTTCCGAGGAAAGAAGGGATGCGCATCGATTTCATCCTCGCCTCCCCCGCGCTGGCCGCCACCGCGACGGACGCGATGGTCGATCGCGAGGCGCGAAAAGGCAAGGGCGCCAGCGATCACGCTCCGGTGATCGCCGAGTTCGCCGACGGCCCCGGGCACTCGTGACCCGCCCGGCGCAGCCGCCCTTCCCCCGCCGCAGCGGGAGCCGGACGACCGGCGCCAGGTTGGGCGGAATGAACAACGACGCGGCCGTGGGGCCACGGCAACGTGCGCAACACCTCGGCCCGGAGCGCCGCCGCCCGCAGGTGCTCGACACCGCGCTCGCCATCGCCGTGGAGGACGGCATCGCCGCGGTCACCATGGCCGCGATCGCGGAGCGCATGAACGTGACCAGGCCGGTGGTCTACGCCTGCTTCGCCGATCGCGTGGAGCTGATCGAGGCACTGATCCAGCGCGAGGAGGGCTACCTGGTCAGCGGCGTGCTCGAGGTGGTCACGCCGCGCCCCGTGAACGCGGACGAGACCGTGTTCGTCGAGGGGTTCCGCGCCCTGCTGACGAAGGCCGCGATCCGGCCCGAAGCCTGGCGGCTGGTCTACGGCAATCCCGATCCCGCGGTGGCGAATTCGTTCGGTCGCGGCCGCGCGCTCGTCATCGAGCGCTGTACGAAACTGTTGCGGCCGACGCTGCGCGCCTGGGGCACCGCGGACGCCGAGCGCAAGCTGCCCGTGCTGGTGGAGCAGTGGGTGTCCGCGGGCGAAGGGGCGGTGCGCGCGCTGCTCGCGGACCAGCAGGGCTGGACACCGGCGGATCTCGGCGCGTTCGTCGGCGCGGCGGTCTACCGCGCCCTGCGCAACGCCTGATTGTCAGGCTGCGTTTCCGCTGCCCTCGCCCGGCCCGGTCACTACGATGGTGATCAACTATCCGACCACCGGCTGGCGGAGGAACGGTCATGGCGTTCTATCGGCAAGTGGGTGCGGTGCCGCCGAAGCGGCACACCCAGCATCGTGACGAGCGGGGCCGGCTCTACTACGAGGAGCTGATGGGCGAGGAGGGCTTCTCCGGCGACTCCTCGCTGCTCTATCACCGCGGCCTGCCACCGGCACTGGTCGACTCGACAGTGTGGGAACTGCCCGATCAGCGGACGACGCCGAATCATCCGCTACGCCATCGGCATCTGCGCCTGCACGCCCTGTTCCCCGGCGACGTTGCGGCGGAGACCGACCCGGTCACCGGGCGGCGCCTGCTGCTCGGCAACGCGGACGTGCGCATCTCCTACGTCGTGGCCGAGAACGAATCGCCGCTGTATCGCAACGCGATCGGCGACGAGCTGGTGTACGTGGAATCCGGCACCGCGGTGGTCGACACGGTATTCGGCGCGCTGCCCGCGCGGCAAGGCGATCAGGTGCTCATCCCGCGTGCCACGACCCACCGCTGGCGGCCTACCGGCCCGGACCCGTTACGGACATATGTGATCGAGGCGACCGGGCACATCACGCCGCCGAAACGCTACCTGTCGAAGTTCGGCCAGTTGCTCGAGCATGCCCCGTATTGCGAGCGCGACCTGCACGGACCGACCGAGACGATCACCGAATCCGGCGCGGAGGTGGAGGTGCTCGTCAAGCACCGCCCCGGTGGAGAGATCGTCGGCACCCGGATGGTCTACGCCACCCATCCGTTCGACGTGGTCGGCTGGGACGGCTGCCTGTATCCGTGGACGTTCAATATCGCCGATTTCGAACCCATCACCGGCCGCATCCATCAACCGCCCCCCGTGCACCAGGCATTCGAGGGCGGCAACTTCGTCGTCTGCAACTTCGTTCCGCGCAAGGTGGACTACCACCCGCGATCGATCCCGGTGCCGTACTACCACTCCAACGTCGATTCCGACGAGGTCATGTTCTACTGCGGCGGGGACTACGCGGCGCGGAAAGGATCGGGTATCACCCAGGGCTCGGTGTCGGTGCACCCCGGCGGCTACGCCCACGGGCCACAGCCCGGCGCCTACGAGAACAGCATCGGCGTGGAGTACTTCGACGAGCTGGCCGTCATGGTCGACACCTTCCGCCCGCTGGAACTCGGTGAAGGCGCCTTGGCCTGCGAGGACCCGGCCTATGCGTGGACCTGGTCCGGGCGGAGCCCCGAGTGAGGACCGAGCTCGAGGTACCCCCGGAGTCCTTGTTCGGTCCGGACAACCTGCCTTATGGAGTGTTCGCACCGGCCGGCAGCGCCCCTCGGGTGGGCGTCCGGCTCGGCGAATACGTCATCGATCTGGCTGTGCTCCTCGATGATCCGGTGTTCGCCGCGCCGAATCTGAATGCTTTCCTGGCGCAGGGCCCCGCACGCTGGCGCGAGGTACGCGATCGGATTCGTGAATCCGTGGGCGGTGAGATCGACAGCGCCGCGGTACACCACCTGGACCGAGTGGAACTGCGGCTGCCCGTGCGAATCGGCGATTACGTTGACTTCTACGCGAGCATCGATCACGCGACGAACCTCGGCCGCCTCTTCCGGCCGGACGGTGACCCGCTGCTGCCGAATTGGCGCCACTTGCCGGTCGGCTACCACGGGCGTGCGGGGACCGTCGTGGTCTCCGGCACCGAGGTGGCACGGCCGTGCGGTCAGCGCAGGACCGAGTCCGGCACACCGGATTTCGGACCGTCACGGCGGCTGGACATCGAGGCGGAACTCGGCTTTCTGATCGGTGTCGGCTCGCGGCTCGGCGTCCCGGTCGGGATCGATGAGTTCGCCGAACGGGTTTTCGGCGTCGCGCTGGTCAACGACTGGTCCGCGCGCGACATCCAGGCCTGGGAGTACCAGCCGCTCGGCCCGTTCGTCGGCAAGTCGTTCGCGACATCGATGTCGCCGTGGATCACCCCGCTGGCCGCTTTCGAGGCCGCGCGGATCCCGCTGCCCGAGCAGTCGCCCGAGCCGCTGCCCTACCTGCGGGGAACCGAGCACTGGGGGCTGGACATCGATCTCACCGTGGCGTGGAACCGACAGCCGGTCGCGTACCCGCCCTACGCCCGGATGTACTGGTCACCGGCGCAGATGCTCGCCCATCTCACCTCGAACGGCGCGTCCACCCGCACCGGCGATCTGTACGCCTCCGGCACCATCTCCGGCCCCGCACCCGACCAGCGGGGCTCGTTCATCGAGTTGTCGTGGGGCGGCAGCCGTCCGGTCCTGGTGAACGACCGGCAACGCACCTTCTTGGAAGACGGCGACGAAGTCACCATCACGGCGCAGGCTCCCGGACCGGGCACGACCCGGATCGGATTGGGCGAGGTCACCGGCCGCATCCGCCCCGCAGCTCACTAGCCGGAATCGCCGTCGCCGGTGCCCTGCTGCTCCCCGCGCAACTCGCCCCCGCGATCGCCACCGCCGCCCCGGCGCCGGTCGCCGATTCCGGATCGTCATCGACCGGCTCGGGGGGCTGCACCTCCAGCCAGCCACCGACTTGCAGCTCGCCCTTGGCTTACCTGCTCGTCCAACTCATCTCGGCCCTCTCCAGCGGTTCCGCCAACGCCCGCTGACGCGTTCCGGCGTGGGCGCGCCGGCAGATCCACTCGAGGATCCGGCGCGCCGCGCGGGGCCGCAGCAACCTGCCGGTGCTTGAGCACCAAGGCATCGGGGTACGCCGCGGCTACGGCCCCATACGCCAGACAAGGAGCGAGGTCATGACCGATCGCCCGGACGTGCTGCACCGCCGCCCCGACGGCGTCGACGACGCCACCGTCGCCGCGACCGGCAAACTCTCCGAAGCGCTGGAGACCGTCGAACGCGCCCGCGGCCACCTGTACGCCTTCCATCAGCTGACCGGCGGCGCCGACCTGGCGCTGGACGAGGCGGTGGAGATGTTCCGCGCGGCGGGCCACGCCCACATCGCCGACCGCATATCGACCGAGCTGATCGGGCGCAACGTCCTGGCCGGGCGCTGGACGTTCCAGATCGTCGAGGATTACGACGACAATTACTACGACGTGTTCCGCGGTATCGAACGGGCCACCCGGGAGGAACTGCTCGGCGGCCGCCGCCATCTCTACGAAGCCGAGATGAAGGAATCGCGGCGCACCCACGGTTTGCCCGGCCATTCGGCCACCCCCGAAACGGCGGAAGGTTCGTAACCCGAGCGTCGACACGACATTCGGCGTCTCGGATCACCCACGGCCCGCACGAGCGCTGCCCCGGCTCCCTGGCGGTTCAGTCGATCCTGCCGAATCGCCGGGCGCTTGTCGAACCGGTCCGGGTATGGTCGGGCGGGACAATTTCACACCCAACGGGGGCTCGCACCAGCGGGCTGAGAGGACGGCTAGCCGAGAGGCGTCAGGGCCGTCGACCGTATGAACCTGACCGGGTAATGCCGGCGTAGGGAGGAACAATATGGCACCCGCCGCTGCGTCCGACGGCGCATCCGCACCTGTCGACAGCGTCACCACCGGCCCCATCGAGGGCAGCGTCAAGCACTATCTCGAAGTCGACGACCTGCGCATTCCGGTGCGCCGGGTCAACCTGACCAACGGAGAGCACTTCGACGTCTACGACACCTCCGGCCCGTATACCGACGAGACGGCGACGATCGATCTGGAGAACGGTCTACCGAAGCTGCGCGATACCTGGACCAAGCCCGAGGGGGCGGGGCCGCGCACCCAGCTCGCCTGGGCCAGGGAAGGCATCATCACGCCGGAGATGCGCTTCATCGCCGCGCGCGAGGGCGTCTCACCGGAGCTGGTGCGCGAGGAAGTGGCCGCGGGCCGCGCGGTGATCCCGGCCAACCACCGGCACCCGGAACTCGAGCCCACCATCATCGGCAAGAAATTCCTGGTCAAGATCAACGCCAACATCGGCAACTCGGCGGTCTCGTCCTCGATCGCCGAGGAAGTGGAGAAGATGGTGTGGGCGACCCGCTGGGGCGCGGACACCATCATGGACCTGTCCACCGGCAAGAACATCCACGAGACGCGCGAGTGGATCCTGCGCAACTCCCCCGTCCCGGTCGGCACCGTGCCGATCTACCAGGCGCTGGAGAAGGTGAACGGCGATCCGACCGCGCTCACCTGGGAGATCTACCGCGACACCGTGATCGAGCAGTGTGAGCAGGGCGTGGACTACATGACCGTGCACGCCGGCGTGCTGCTGCGCTACGTCCCGCTGACCGCCAAACGGGTGACCGGCATCGTCTCGCGCGGCGGGTCGATCATGGCGGCGTGGTGCCTGGCGCATCACCAGGAATCGTTCCTGTACACGCACTTCGAGGAACTCTGCGAGATCCTGGCGCGCTACGACGTCACCTTCTCCCTCGGTGACGGCCTGCGGCCCGGCTCCATCGCCGATGCCAACGACGAGGCGCAGTTCGCCGAGCTGCGCACCCTCGGCGAGCTGACCAAGATCGCGAAATCTTATGGCGTACAGGTGATGATCGAGGGCCCCGGCCATGTGCCGATGCACAAGATCGTGGAGAACGTCCGGCTCGAGGAAGAGTTGTGCGAGGAGGCGCCGTTCTACACCCTCGGCCCGCTCGCCACCGACATCGCGCCCGCCTACGACCACATCACCTCGGCCATCGGGGCCGCCATCATCGCCCAGGCGGGCACCGCCATGCTCTGCTACGTCACGCCGAAAGAGCATCTCGGCCTGCCCAACCGCGACGACGTGAAAGTGGGCGTGATCACCTACAAGATCGCCGCGCACGCCGCCGACCTCGCCAAGGGGCATCCGCACGCACAGGAGCGCGACGACGCGCTGTCCAAGGCGCGTTTCGAGTTCCGCTGGCGTGATCAGTTCGCGCTGTCGCTGGACCCGGACACCGCCCGCGAGTACCACGACGAGACGCTGCCCGCCGAACCTGCCAAGACCGCGCACTTCTGCTCCATGTGCGGCCCGAAGTTCTGCTCGATGCGGATCTCGGCGGACGTGCGCGAGTACGCCGCGCGCCAAGGCCTGACCGAGACCGAGGCGCTGGAGGCCGGTATGGCGGCGAAGTCCGCCGAGTTCGCCCACAAAGGCAACGCGGTCTATCTGCCGGTCGTCTCGTAGCGACCGGCCGCCGCCCGCCGCATCCCGAGGATGTGACGGGCGGCGGGACGCCGGTTCATCACCTGGTCAAGGTTCGAGGTATAGCCGTTCGCAGGGCAAGCGTGGGAGCCCGGTCGTGTCGCCGGGCAGCACAGTTACCGCGTCGGGGCGGTGGTGGGTGTTCCATTCCTGCACGAACACCACGGCGGCGGTCAGGCAGGCCGCAAAGTCCATGCGCTGATCGTGCAGGTACACCGACAGGTGGACGTCGGGCTCCTCCGGGCGCGGAGACCCGGCCGGGCCGATCACGGCACCACCGCGCGCCGGGGGCTCATCGACTCGCCCGAACCGCTCGCGCGAGCAGGCACGCGCGCACCGCATCGACCACCACCCGGCCCGAGGGCCGGTAGGTGTCCTGCGGCGCTTCCATCCATGCCCGGTATCCGTTGGTGCTGTCGGCCGGGGACGGAAGCGCGATCAACGCGCCGTCGCGGATCACCTTCACCCGGTCGCGGAACAACCCCGCGAACGTGTGCGGGTCGTCGGGCAGATCAGGACGGACAAGGAACGTCCAGGTCCGCGAAGACGGGTGCGAGATGATCGGGCCGAGACTGTTCCCGCCGCTGCGCAACCGCTCCGCCACCGCGTGGCCCAACGGTTCGGGCACCGACACACCCCACACCATCGACCCCGTCCGCACCACAATGCGGCCGAGAGCTTCTGGTTCCACCTCGGCCGGGAGCTGGCACACCCGTTTGTAGAACGCGCACCGCCCGTGCGAGGTCGCCAGATCGAAACCCTCCGCGCCCGCCGCGCCCGCCGCGCTCACCCCCGCACCCCCGCGTCGATGGGGTCGCCGCACGGTGGGGGCGCGGAGGTGGGGTACAGGGCGCGGCCGAGCATCACATGCCCTGGCATGATCACGGCGCACACCCGCGCGAACTCGGCCGGGACCGACCCGCCCAGATGCGCCATCCCCGGAACGATCACCGCACCCGCCCGCGCCACATGCACCATTTCCAGCACAGCGGCCACAACGACCGACGAGACCGTCTGCGGTGCAGTCACATATGTGTGAGCCAACCTATAGCCATGCCGACGCGCCAGCGCCTCGATGGCGGTCTGATCGCTCGCCGCCTCCGCACCCGATACGCACCGCAACCCGATCGCCGACGCGCCGGGCGTTTCCGTCGGCAAGCCACGTAGCGGCGTCGACTCGTCTCTCAGATACGCCGCTATACGTTCCAGCTCGGCCACTCCCGCCGCATACAATCCCCGCTCGCTGCTCGCATCCATACCCCTGCGCCTCCCTGCGATTCGAATGGAAGGCACCCGACGCCGAGGGCATCAACACCAGCCAGCGGCCATAGCTGTGCTGGCGCGGCCGCGAGGAATCGGCCCGCTCACCCCGGCGTCGGGGCCGGAGCTGACGTTATGAGCAGGGCTACAACGGTTTTGTCCATCAAGGACAAACCACGGGGATTGATCAGTTCTTCGGTGCGGCTTCGGGACCGATGCCCAATCGCCAAGCCAGACCGCGCAATTCACGCCCTCCGACGTCGCGGCGAGCGGCACGTAGCACGTCGGCCACGGCTTCGCGTGCCAGGACATCGGCGTGGACACGTTGCGGTGCGAGATGTTCGGCGCGCAACAGCACTTGCACACCTTGTTCACGGCGGGTGGGATCGGTCAGCAGTGCGCGCCCGATTTCCATGTAGAACTCGGCTTGCCGTGACTTGCTGGGAATGCTGTGCACATTCACCCCGCGTGCCTTCTCGGCGACCTTCACCCCGTCGCCGAGTTCCATGCCGATGCACGCGCGCCAGATACCGACATTCGATGACCCGAACCACAACCGCCCGAATGTCCCCGTCTCGGTGTCCATGCGCGCGGCCAACTCGGCGGCCTCGTCCAAATGCGTGTCGGTAGTCGCGCGGTCGCGCTGCACCGCCGAGGCAAGCGCGGCCGACAGGTGCAGCATCCCGGAGGTTTGCAGGACTTCCGCGTCGTCCAGGTGCGGGCTCAGTTCGTCGAGGCACCGCACCGCGCGCCGATACTGTTCCGGCCGCGACAACCCGCCCGTGGCATCACCGCGTAGCCAGACGGCGAACCCGGTCCATGCAGGAGATTCCAGCATGGCGGCGCACTCCTGCGCGGCTTTCGCAGCGAGCAGCGGCAGGCCACGTCCGGCGAACCGCTTGGTCACCCACATAGCCGACGCATAACAGGTGATCAGGCCCAGCAGCGCGTTACGGCGATGTTCCGGAGAGCGGGCATAGACCGCGTGTAACTCAGCCAGCAGCGCAGGGGCAAGGTCGGCTTGACCGGCGTAGTCCGAAGACACCTGCGCCATATCGGCCAGTCGCTCGAGGTCAGCCGCGATGACGGGCCAATCGCGGACCTCGCCGCCGGGATCTTCGCCGAGTTCGTACACATCGAGCGCGCGTTCGATTGCCACGACGCCCGCATGGGCGGACTCGTTGCTCTCGGCACAGGAACCGGCTTGCCCGGCTGCGGGATAGAACTCCGCAGGCGAAACGCGCAGCGCCCGAGCCAGCGCCTCCAGGGTGGCGCGGTTGGACAAGGCTTGTTCACCGCGTTCGAGGCGAGCGAGGTATCCGAAGCTGATACCAGCCAGGCCCGCAACGACCTGGAGGCTCAGCCCGCGCCACGCGCGGATCTCACGCAGCCTGCGCCCGACTTCGTTCGGTGGAATGTCGTTCATGGCGTACTCCTCCGCCGATGGCTACCACTTGCGACGGTACCTTTCGCTTTCCATCGGCGAGTGGGGGCATGCAACAAAATTCGACATTTCGGCGTCCTGACGCCTGTGGCAGCCGACTACTGGCGCGGTCGACCCGACAAGGGGTATCCCTCGACCGAGTCGGCGCTCTGTCGGACTCTTAGCGCCAAGGCAGTCGAGCAGACCCGCGTCCTCGCACAGGCACCCAGCAAGGTGGACGCGCAGCGATCGAACGCGAACGCGCCGAGGCCCGTGCCGACAGCACACAGATCCTCGACACCGCACCCAAGGCCGCCGAGCGCTGAGCAGAACGCGCCCGAGCGCGACACCACGGACGCCGCCCAGGATGCGACCCCCGATGTAGCGGGTTTTCGGAAGCGCATGGGTTACGCCGAGCGTGATGATCGCAGGACATCGATCCGAGGAGAATTTATGCGACGACATGCCGGGCGGGCCTTGTTGGCCGCCGCAGGGCTGCTCAATACCGCGCCTGCGATCGGCGCGGTCGCCCCACAGGGAATGTACGCGGCCTACGGCATAGCTGCCGCAGACCGCGATCTCGAGGTGGTGCTGCGGCATCGGGCCGTGCTGTTCGCGGTCGTCGGTATCGGTCTGCTGCTGGCAATCCTTCGCCCCGTGCTACGTCCGATCGCTGTGTGCGCCAACACGATCAGCTTCGGCGGTTTTCTTGTCCTGGTGATCGCCGGAGGTCCGGTCGGCCCGGGATTGATGCGCGTCGCGGCATTCGACGTCGTGGGACTGGTCGCACTCGGCATCGGAGTCGCGTGCCTGCGGGATGAGCGCGCTGTCGAGCAGGATCGCTCGGTTGCCGGGCGGTAATGAGAACCACCGCGCCTGTCTGATCCGAACCGATTCCATCTCGAACGCCCGTGCGCGGTGGCGGGGCCACCATGCTGACCTTGCGCGACCAGGTCGTTCCGCCCACCCTGATGCTCGACCATCCCGACCCCGCGATCGATCTGGACATCGTCACGGGCGGCCCGCGCACCCAGCGCGTGGACTTCGCGTTGAACAACTCGTTCGGTTTCGGCGCGCACAACGTGGCGCTCGTGTTCGGCCGGGTCTGACCTCCAGCACGGTCAGGGTGCGGGCTACCGTCGTCGTAGAACGGATCGATCGGCCCGGAGGATGGACGGACGTGAGCGAGCGCCAACGAGGGAACACGACGGAGCCGGGCGAGGCGCGGCCATGAGCGACGCCTTCTACCTCCCCGACCCGCAGCGTCCGGATCACTTTGTCTCCACCGAGCTCACCCGCGGCCCCTGGTCGCCGGACGCCCAGCACGCGGGTCCGCCCTCGGCCCTGCTCGGTCACGTGATCGAGCGGTGCGAGCCGCGCCCGGGATTCCAGGTCGGCCGGGTCGCGGTCGAGATCCTCGGCCCGGTGCCGCTGAAACCGCTGACCGCGGCCGCGCGTGTCGCCCGTCCCGGCCGCAGCGTCGAGCTCATCGAGGCGATGTTGTCCACCGAGCGCGGACCGGTGATGCGGGCCAATGCCTGGCGGTTCAAGCTCGCGGAACCGGAATTGCCACTGCCGGAACGTTTCCTACCGACCGGCACGCGGCCCGGCCCCGAGCAGGCGGACCTGCCCGCGCCGTTTCCGTCCACCCAGCCGGTCGGCTTCCACACCGCCATCGAATACCGCTTCGTCAGCGGGTCCTTCACCGAGCCCGGCCCCGCGACCTGCTGGATCCGGATCAAGCACCCGATCGTCGCCGGCACCGATCCGAGCCCGCTGGAGCGCACCCTCGCGGCCGCCGATTCCGGCAACGGCGTCAGCGCCATCCTCGACTGGTCGAAGTACTTGTTCATCAACACCGATCTGACGGTCACCCTGCACCGCCAGCCCGCGGGTGAATGGGTCTGCCTCGACGCCGTCACCTACCCCCAACCCCATGGCATAGGTATGGCCGAATCGGCGCTCTACGACGAAAAGGGCCCCTTGGGCCGCAGCACGCAAACCCTCTTCCTCGGCACCCGGTAGCCGAGGCAGACCCACCCGAGGTTCGTCACGGATCCGCCCACGGACGGGTCGAGATCTGTTGTGTTGTATGACCGTTGCCATCGGAGTCCCAACAATGGAGCCGCAATGGTCACCGCCTTCTACCCAGCAGAGGGGCGACTGTGGCCACCGCGCAAAGGCCGAACAGACACGCGCGCACAGCTGCGGCCTCACCCGCACACCACCGAGGCTCGCTGCAGCGCACCCAAGAACTGCATGCAGCGCGCGCCGTGCCCAGCGTGCTGGGTCAAGATTATCCTCGCGACGGCGAGTGAGATTTCGCCGGGTTGTTCGCCGCAGACGCGATGGCGGATTCGAACGATATCCGCGCTGACGGGTAGGGTCATGGCGCCCACCGCTGCACACGTTCGTCCTGGACGATCTGCCCGGCACCGACCAGCGTCCAGTACGCGAAAGCCTTGTCCTGGCAGGAATCAATGCTGCATCGGACGTGGTCTTGCATCGTCGCATGAGCGTCCTCGATGTCGAGGCGGTCGATGATGTCGCCAAAGGGCACTGCTGATTTCGGTAGGACGTCATCTCTGTCGAGCAGGTAGGGCAAGACGTAGAAGGTGCCGACGGCCAGCAGCGCCAAGCCGACGGCAACGATTCCTGCGGTGACGATCTGAACCATGCGAAGAGTCTCGGCAGCGCACCAGTCTGTCCGCGCCGCCACCAATGCATCACCTTGATCAGCGAAACCGGCGGAGGTATCTCCTATGTCTCATCTTCGCTGCGTCGCCGGAATCAGGAAGACCAGCGAGCTGGTGTACCTATGGGAGCCGTACTGAAAGCATTGCTGCAACAGCGCCACCTCCAAACCGTGTCCGCGTTCAACCGCGACTACGACAGAGTCGCGAACGAATTCGAACCCGAACTCGTCGGCGCAGGACCCAGGAAGGCGCAGTTCTATCGTCGGCTCTCCGGAAACCTCACCAGCCTCCCGTACCCCCATCACCGCCGGATCTTGGAGGCTATGTTCCCCGGCTGGTCGGCCGACGAGCTATTCGAAGACTGCGCGAGTCCCAGCGGAGTTCGATCACGCCGCGAAACACGCTACACTGCACGCCCTTCCATTCGTGATATGGCCGACGTCGAGGCGATCCTCGCAAACCGAACCGCCTTCCTGCATGCCATGCCGCCACGAAAACTGTTCGAGAACACCCGGCGAGTCGATATGGCGGGCCTGTCGCTGAATCTGCTCTGCCAGCAGTATTCGGATACCGACCTCATGAAGTTGCTCGAGTCCGGTGCCACACTCCGATGCCTATTCCTCGACCCGAGCGGAACCCATATCCGCCTTCGAGAGACCGAGGAGGGCCATGCACCTGGCGTGCTGTCGAGCCTCACAGAATTGAACATGAAGTGCTTGATACGAGTGCAGAGAAAATTCGCCACATCACAGGCGAAGCCCATTCGAATCCGCACCTACGATGAGACCGTCCGCTTCAATATCACCATTGTCGACTCGGCAGTCTGCATCATCCAGCCCTACCTACCGAGAGCCCGAGGAGTCGAATCACCGACGCTGTTCGCTCGCAAATCCGGGTCACCAGGGCTTTTCGAGACGTTCTCCGAAGTGTTCGAAACGATGTGGTCCAGTGGCAGGGAGGTTTCGTCAGTATGACAGTGAGTCGAGACGAACTGCTCGCGGTCGCCCGTTCGGCTGTCGACCGAGGAGCGGCGCTCCTCCGCACGGCTGACCGAGGAAGCATCCGTGCCAAGAGCGACCGGGACTATGTGACCGACCTGGACCATCGGATTCAAGACCACATCCGGAGGTATCTGGCCGAAACGACGCCCGCGTTCGGTTTCCTAGGGGAGGAACTCGATGACATGTCGGTGCCCAACTCTGACCAACCCATGTGGGTGCTCGACCCGATCGACGGGACATCCAACTTCATCCATGGACTTCCGCTCTGCGCGGTGTCGCTGGCTCTGGTTCGCGACAGGGAACCAGAGATCGGAGTCGTCGGCGCACCCTTCCTCGGCCTGGAGTACTACGCTGCCGCCAGGCAGGGCGCGTTTTGCAATGACAAGCCGATCAATGCGAGCAATACCGAAACACTCGGCGGGGCGATTGCCTCCATTGGCGATTACGCGGTCGGACCAGAGGCGGAGCCGAAGAACAAGCGGCGGATCGCTCTCACCGCCGCACTGGCGGCAACCGTGGAGCGAGTACGAATGTTCGGGTCTGCCGCTCTCGATCTCGTGTGGGTCGCCGAGGGACGAACCGACGCCTGCGTGATGCTGTCCAATAAACCCTGGGATACAGCCGCTGGTGTGCTCATCGCCCGAGAGGCCGGCGCAATTGTCCTCGACTCCGCCTCCCGTCAGCACAGTCTCGACTCCCCTGACACGATCGCTGCCTCACCCGCCATCGCCGATCAACTCATGAGCCTGATTGATAAGACGATCCGCTGACTATCGACGGACTGGCCTGACCGGGTCGGCCAGGCTTCCCATCGGTAGCTGAATCATCCTCACCCGCTCCGGACAGTTGCGCCCGTTATCCGCAGCGGCGATCAGGGGCGAGTCGAGATCTGCTGAACGGCCCAGCCGTTTCCGTCCGGGTCGTTGAAGAAGAAGAATCCGACGTTGTCCAGTGGGTCCGGCATGGGTCTCGGGTTTTCGCCGAGGACCTGGATCTCGGTTACCTCGACGCCGCGAGAGGTCAGTTCCTCGTGGGCCTTGCGCAGATCGTTGACCACCAGTTGCAGGCCTTGTTGGGAGCCAGGCGGGAGGTCCGGCACCGCGCCCTCGCCGATCACGATCGAGCATCCCGAGCCGGGCGGGGTGAGCTGCACGATGCGCACGCCGTCGGCGACCTTGGTGTCGTGGTCGAGGGTGAAGCCGAGCTGCTCGGCGTAGAACTGCTTGGCCCGGTCGATATCCGACACGGGGACGATCACGACCTCGAGTGTCCAGTTCACGGCACATCCTTTCCGGCGACTGCGGTATTCCTACCAGCGCAGACCAGTGCGCACGGCGAAATTCATCGGCGCCCTATCGCCGTGCCCAGCGCCAGGCGAACTCGCCCGGCCCCGGTGGGGGGCCGGGCAGGTCACCGTCCGCGCTCAGCCCGGCCACGAGCATCGCGAGGACGCGCCTGCGCAGCTGGACGGTGCGCTCCGGGGCGGGCACCGCGACCGCCGCGCAGGACTCCAGGATCAACCCGAGATCCTGCGGCGTCACGTCGGGACGCAGCTTGCCGGTGGCGTGGGCGCGGCTCACTATCTCTTCGGTCGCCGCACCGGAGCGCCGGATGTCCGGCAGCATCGACTCGTCGGGGGTGAAGGTGCCCGCGAGATGCACGGTGAGCGAGTGCACGTCGGCGTCCACCACCCGCTCCAGAAAGCCGACGAGGCCACGCCAGCCGTCCGCCTCCTCGAGCGCCGCTTCGGCTTCCACGTTGTACCGGCGCAGGCCGTCGTGGCAGAGCTTGCGCAGCAGCGCTTCTTTGCTCGGGTAGCGGCGATACAGGGCGCTGATCCCGACGCCCGCGCGTTCTGCGACGGCGGAGATCGGGGCGGTGGCGTCGGCGAGGAACACCGCGCGGGCAGCCTCCAAGATCAGACCGTCGTTGCGGGCCGCCTGCGCCTTGCGGCCAGGTAGACCCTTCTGAGCTGGGATATCAGTTGTCTTCGGCATGAATTCAGGATAGCAGTTGAAACGGAATGCTCCGTTCTGATACTATTCAGACAGAACAGAGCATTCCGTTTCGATCAGTAGCAGCAAGATGACCGCGATCACCCCCTTCCGCATCGACGTCGACCAGGCCGACCTGGACGACCTGCGCGATCGGCTGGCCCGCACCCGCTGGGCCGAGCAGATCCCGGGCTCGGGCGACACCTACGGGGTGAGCGTTGAGCGGGTGCGCCACCTGGTCGGCTACTGGCGCGACGGGTTCGATTGGCGGGCGGTCGAGCAGTCGCTGAACGCGTATCCGCAGTTCACCACCGAGATCGACGGCCAGAACATCCACTTCCTGCACGTGAAGTCCGCGCAGGACAACGCGTTTCCGCTGATTCTCACGCACGGCTGGCCCGGCACCTTCGTCGAGTTCGTCGGCGTCATCGAGCCGCTCACCGCGGCCGGGTTCGATCTGGTGATCCCCTCCGTGCCGGGATACGGATTCTCCGGTCCCACCACCGAGACGGGCTGGAACGACACCCGGATCGCCCGCGCCTGGGCCGAGCTGATGCGACGGCTCGGATACACCCGCTACGGCGCGGTGGGCAACGACGGCGGCTCGCAGATCTCGCCGGAACTCGGGCGGGTGGCGCCGGACAACGTGGTCGGCGTGCACGTCACGCAGGTGTACTCGTTCCCCTCCGGCGATCCGGCCGAGCTGGCCGATCTCGACGAAGGCGAGCAGCAGTCGCTGGCCACCCTGGACTGGTTCGTCAAGAACAAGATGGGCTTCAACGTGCTGCAATCGCAGCAGCCGCAGACGCTGGCGCACGCGATCACGGATTCGCCCGCCGGGTTGGTCGGCTGGAACGGCCAGCTGCTCGGTCCGGATCTCGACGACGACTTCGTGCTGACCAACATCGCGATCCACTGGCTGACGGGCACCGCCGGTTCGGCGATCCGGCACTACTTCGAGAAGGACAAGGCCGAGCACCCCACCGCCCCGACCACGGTTCCGCTCGCGCTGTGCGGCTCCGCGGGCGATTTCCACGGCATCCGGCGCTTCGCCGAGCGCGACCACAACATCGTGTCGTGGCGCACGCACGACGTGTACACCCACTACCTGCACCATGTGGCGCCCGCGTTGATGGCGGAGGAGATCACGAAGTTCTTCACCGAGCTGCGCTGATCGGTGACGTGGCCGCCACGCCGGTCGCAGTGGCGGCCACGTCGCACGCTGGTTCGAGACAGTCTCTTATGTCATCGAGACTCACGGCCATGGTTCGTCTCGCTACGCGCTGATGTACTGGATTGACCAACAGCACAGAAGCTTTCGAACCAGGAGAGAAACCATGAGAATCGCAGTCTTCGGCGCCACCGGTACCGTCGGTCGTCTCGTCGTCGAGCGGGCCCTGCAGGAGGGGCATGAGGTCACGGCGTTCACCCGCAGCGCGGCGGGCGTAACGCAGCGCCACGAGCGGCTGCGGGTAGTGGAAGGCGACGTGCTGGACACGCATTCGGTGCAGCGCGCGGTGGAGGGACAGGACGCGGTGCTGATCTCGCTCGGCGACGGCCGCAAGGGCGTGGTCCGGGCGGGCGGCACCAAAGCGGTCATCGACGCGATGAATCGCACCGGTGTCAAGCGACTGATCTGCCAGACGACCCTCGGCGTCGGCGACAGCCGGGGCAACCTGAACTTCCTGTGGAAGTACGTGATGTTCGGGCTGCTGCTGCGTCCCGCCTACGCCGATCACGTCCGGCAGGAGCAGTACGTCCAGGCCAGCGATCTGGACTGGACGATCGTGCGGCCGAGCGCGTTCACCGACGGACCGCGCACCGGCAGCTACCGGCGCGGATTCCCGGCGGACGAGCGTGGTCTCGCCTTGAAGATCACCCGCGCCGACATCGCCGACTTCATGATCGAGCAACTGACCGACACCACCTACCTCCGCCAGGCGCCCGGCATCTCGAGCTGAGAACGGCCCGCCATGCGGTGGCGCAGCGACGGCCCACGTCCCGGCATCGGCGGGCGTGGGCCGCCGCCGTTGTCAGGCGTGTTCGTGCAGGTCCTCCCAGACCGGGAAGGGGTCGGGGTAGTCGGCCCACGCGCTCGGCCCCTCGGTGAACTCCTCGTCGGTGAGCAGGGCGGCATCCAGCAACGCGCGCACCTCCTCGGAATCCAGCTTTATCCCGATGAAGACGATCTCCTGTCCCGGCGGCACCTCCAGCGACGACCACCAGGCGGCGGGTTCGAAAACCAGGTTCGGCCCCGCCTGCGACCACACCGCGGCCAGCGTCGAACGGCTCGCGATCCAACAGAACCCCTTGCTGCGCAGCAGGCCGCGCAACTGCTCCAGCGCTTCGGACAGGCGCAGTGGATGGAACGGGCGGTCGGCGGTGTAGGTGAGACTGCGAATGCCGTACTCCTCGGTCTCGGGCGTGTGCCCGCCGGCGAGTTCCTCTGCCCAACCCTCGGCCTCCGCGGCGACCAGCGGGTTGTAGCGGCCGGTGTCCAGCACCTCGGCCAGGTCGACCACGCCGTTGCTGGTGCGCAGCACGTGGGCGTGCGGATTCAGGCGGCGCACCGCGGCCTCCACCGCGCCCGCGGCGGCGGCGCCGACCAAGTCGGTCTTGTTGACCAGCAGCACGTCGGCGAACTCGACCTGATCCACCAGCAGATCGGCGATGGTGCGCGCGTCGCCCTCGCCCGCTTGCAGGTTCCGCTCGGCTAGCGCCTGCCCGCGCGCCACCTCCGCGAGGAAGGTCGAGGCGTCCACCACGGTCACCATGGTGTCCAGCCGGGCGATGTCTCCCAGCCGGAACCCGTCCTCGAATTCCCAGTCGAACGTGGCGGCCACCGGCATCGGCTCGGAGATGCCGGTGGACTCGATAACCAGCTGATCGAACCGCCCCTCGCGAGCGAGCCGGGCGACGGCCTCGATCAGGTCCTCGCGCAGGGTGCAGCAGATGCAGCCGTTGGTCAGCTCGACCAGTTTCTCCTCCGTGCGGTCGAGGTGACCCTGGCCCGCGACCAGCGCGGCGTCGATGTTGACCTCACTCATGTCGTTGACGATGACCGCCACCCGGCGGCCCTCTCGGTTGGCGAGGATGTGGTTGAGCAGCGTCGTCTTGCCCGCACCGAGAAAGCCGGACAGCACGGTGACGGGAAGCAGATCGGAGTCCATGGGGTTAATGATAACGATTTTCATTTGCTGTCGGCGAACCGGTCCCGGGCGCCGGTGTCGACGCGGCCGCACCGCCGTAGGGTTTGTGTCGTGAAATTGCTGCCATTGCCCGCCGAGGGGCAGACCCCCGTCCGGGCGCTCACCATCGCCGGTACCGATTCCGGCGGAGGCGCTGGAATCCAAGCCGATACCCGCACGATGGCGTTGTGCGGCGTGCACGCCTTGGTGGCGGTGGCGGCGGTGACCGTGCAGAACTCGGTGGGTGTCAGCGGCTTTCACGAGATTCCGCCGCAGGTCGTGGCCGATCAGGTGCGCTCGGTCGCCGGGGACATCGGCGTCGGTGCCGCGAAGACCGGCATGCTGGCCTCCACCGCGATCATCGAGGCGGTCGCCGCGGTGTGCCGGGAGGTCGGCATCGGTCGCGAGGGCGACATTCCGCTGGTCGTCGATCCGGTCGCGGCCTCGATGCACGGCGACCCCCTGTTGCACGCCGAGGCGCTGGACGCGGTGCGAAACACGCTGATTCCGCTCGCGACCGTGGTGACGCCGAACCTGGACGAAGTCCGCCTGCTCACGGGCATCGACGTCGACGACGACGATTCGGCGCAACGCGCGGCCGAGGCGCTGCACAAGCTGGGGCCGCGGTGGGCGATCGTCAAGGGCGGGCATCTGCGCTCGTCGGAGTACAGCACCGATCTGCTGTTCGACGGAGAGCAGTTCCTCGAGTTCACCGCGCCGCGCATCGCGACCGGCAACGACCACGGCGGCGGCGACACGCTGGCCGCCGCGATCGCCTGCGCGCTGGCACACGGCTATCCGGTGCCCGAAGCGGTGGAATTCGCCAAGGAGTGGACCTATCGCTGCCTTGCCGCGTCCTACGACCTGGGGGCGGGCCACGGTCCGGTCTCCCCGCTGTGGCGGTTGCAGAGCTGACCGCTCGGCGCGCGTCGTTTCTTGTCGGTGGCTGCTGCGATACTGAGGAGGTCGCGGACACAGGTGGCCTCAACGGCGAGGCGATCAGAACAACGTTGTTCGGCGTGGATGCGGCACCCGACCTCGGCGCCGTCCCGGGGGCGCTCCGGTCACATAGATGAAAAAGCCGAATGCAGCGGAAGTTCGGCCGCGATCACGATGCCGTGTAGCCGAGCGCTCGCCGTTACCAGCGCGAATATGATCTCGCTCAGATAGTCGGCGAACTCTTCGACCGACATGGCGGGCGGCTGCGAACGGTTCACCCCCAGCCACCAATCGGTGGCCGATGCCACCGCGCCGAAGATCGAATAGATCACCAGCTCCACGCTCACGATTCGCACCGACTCGTCGTCCACGGCGTCGGCGAACAGCTCGGCGGCGCGTTCGGCGGACTGCCTGGCCGATTGCAGGGCGCGGTCGCCATCATCGGACCGCTGCGTGAAATGACTGTGCAGCATGAACCGGAAGACGTTCGGCTGCCGCGACACCACCAGCGCGTATTCGGTCGCCGCGCGGCGCACGAGGTCACCGGCCGAGTCGCCGGTCAGGTCGAAGCTGGTCATGATCTGTTCCCAGAGCATGTCGCGCACCCGGTCGGCGATCGCGTTGTAGAGGTCGGTCTTGTCCTCGAAATGCCGATACAGCTTCGGCTTGGCCGCGCCCGCCTCCTTGGCGATGTCGCCCATGCTGACGGCGGGACCGAACTTGTCCAGCGCGCGGAACGCCGCGTCGACGAATTCCTCGCGCACCTTCTTGCGATGCTCGCGCCAGCGCTCGGTGCGCGCGTCCACGCGTCTGCTCGGCTGGTCCCCTACCGTCCGGCCGCTGAGCATCACGAATTCGGATGCTACCTGCAACCACCGGTACCAAGCCCGCACCCGCCGACTCGACCGAGCTGTGCGGGCACTACGGGAGGTTCGCGATGCTCGAGCACGACGCGCCGCCCCCGGCGGGAACCCCGCTGAGCGAGGGATTCTCGCTCAGCGGCGAGATCAGCGCTTCTTGGAATCGATGGTGGGCTCGCCGGCGGCCTTGGCCTTCTTGTCCGCTCGCTTTTCCTTGAGGGTCTTCTCGGACTTCTTGGACATCGAGCTGCGCGGAGATTTGTCGGACAATCGTGGTCCTTTGTTCGGAGACCTGAATGGTCCCGCTGCTACCGACCGTACGCTACGTGGGCCACTTTTCCGGTGCGACCGACGAGTTCGGCTTGCAGGAACCTCACAGCTGAGACCCAGCTCCGTGGCAGCGTGGCCGCCGAATGTGGTTCGCATGACCGAGACTCTGACCGTCACGGCGGCGGAACGAACCGAGACCACGGGTGCGCCCGTGCTGGACGTGGTGATACCCGTCTACAACGAAGACACCGACCTCGGCGTGTGCGTGCGCCGACTGCACGCCTACCTGCGCGACGGGTTCCCGTTCCAGGCGCGTATCACGGTCGCCGACAACGCGAGCACCGATGACACGCTGCAAGTCGCCCAACTGCTCGCCGGGGAGCTGGACGACGTACGGGTCGTGCACTTGGCGGCCAAGGGACGCGGGCGGGCGCTGCGCGCGGTGTGGGAGCGCTCCGACGCGCAGGTGGTCGCCTACATGGACGTCGACTTGTCCACCGACCTGAACGCCCTGCTTCCCTTGGTCGCGCCGCTGATCACCGGGCATTCCGACGTGGCCGTCGGCACCCGGCTGGACTCCGCGTCCCGCGTGGTGCGCGGACCCAAGCGCGAGATCATCTCGCGCTGCTACAACCTGTTGCTGAAAGCTTCGCTGCGAGCGCACTTTTCCGATGCCCAGTGCGGATTCAAGGCCCTGCGCGCCGACGTGGCGCGCCGCCTGCTGCCGCTGGTGCGCGACGGGGAGTGGTTCTTCGACACCGAATTGCTCGTCCTCGCCGAGCGGGCCGGTCTGCGCATTCACGAGGTCCCCGTGGATTGGATCGATGATCCCGACAGCCGAGTCGACATCCTCGACACCGCGCGCAAGGACCTGCTCGGCATCTGGCGGCTGGGACGGGCGCTGGCCACCGGGGCGCTGCCGCTCGACGAATTGCGCAGCGCGGTGGGCCGGGAACCGCTGGTGGCGGGAGTGCCCCTGGGCATGGTCGGCCAGCTGGTGCGGTTCGCGATCGTCGGCGTGCTGAGCACGCTGGCCTATCTGTTGCTCTACGTGCTGGCGCAACCACTGACCGGCGCGCAGGTGGCGAACTTCGCGGCGTTGCTGATCACGGCGGTGGCGAACACCGCGGCCAACCGCGCCTTCACCTTCGGCGTGCGCGGCTCGACCGGCGCCGTGGCCCACCAGTTCCAAGGTCTGGTGATCTTCGGCATCGGATTGGCGCTCACCAGCGGATCGCTGTTCACGTTGCATCGGTTGGCCCCGAGAGCCTCGGTGCATCTGGAACTGTTCGTCCTGGTGGCGGCCAATCTGCTGGCGACGTTGTCGCGGTTTGTCGGGCTGCGGTGGGTGTTCCGCGACAGTGTCGATCGCCTCGCTGCCCGTGGTAGCACGGCGGTCTCCGGTATCGGGCGCGACGACGAGGGAGAACACTGATGACCGCGACCTCGAGCACCGTCGCGGCCGAACCGCTGCCCGCGGCCGCGCGAAGCCGCGAGTATCCGGCGCTGGCGGCACTGTTGCTCGGCACGGCGGTGGCCTATCTGTGCAACCTGAGCGCCAACGGGTGGGCGAACTCCTTCTATTCGGCCGCCGTGCAGGCGGGTTCGGTGTCGTGGAAGGCGTTCTTCTTCGGATCCTCCGACGCGGCGAACTCCATCACCGTGGACAAACCGCCCGCCTCGCTGTGGTTGATGGAGCTGTCGGTGCGGGCGTTCGGGCTCGACAGCTGGAGCATCCTGGTGCCGCAGGTACTGCTCGGTGTGGCCACCGTGGCGCTGGTATGGGCGACGGTACGCAGACCGTTCGGGCCAGCGGCCGGACTGCTCGCCGGGTCGGCGCTGGCGGTGACGCCCGTCGCGGCGCTGATGTTCCGGTTCAACAATCCCGACGCGCTGTTGGTGTTCTTGATGGTCGCGGCGGCCTGGGCGATGACGCGGGCGGTGGAGGAGGGCCGCTGGCGCTGGCTGATGCTGACCGGCGCGCTGATCGGTTTCGGTTTCCTGACCAAGCAATTGCAGGTGCTGCTGGTGGTGCCCGCGCTCGCACTGACCTACTTGATCGCGGGTCCGCCGAAGCTCGGCAAACGCATCGCGCAACTGTTCGCGGCAGGAGCCGCGATGATGGTCGCCGCGGGCTGGTGGTTGCTGGCGGTGGAGCTGTGGCCCGCCTCGTCACGTCCGTGGATCGGCGGCTCGCACGAGAATTCGATCCTGGAACTGACCCTCGGCTACAACGGGCTCGGCCGGCTCAACGGCAACGAGCGCGGCAGCGTCGGCCCCGGCGGTGAACTTCCGGCGGGCGGGAACGGCATGTGGGGCAACACCGGCATCGCGCGGATGTTCGAACCGGCACAGGGCGGTCAGATCGCCTGGTTACTCCCCGCGGCGCTGGTCGCGCTCGTCGTGGGAATCCTGCTGCGCGGCAGAGCGGCTCGCACCGATCGACAGCGCGCTTCGCTCGTCCTCTGGGGTGGCTGGCTGCTGGTGACCGGGCTGGTCTTCAGCTTCATGGCCGGCATCTTCCACCAGTACTACACCGTGGCCCTGGCTCCGGCTGTCACCGCGCTCGTCGGGGCGGGTGCGGCGCTGGCCCGGCGGGAGCGGCATCGGCTGTGGGTGCGGCTGCTGACGGCACTCGCGGTGGGTCTCACCACGGCGACCGCGTGGATGCTGTTGTCCCGCAGTCCCGAATGGCAGTCGTGGCTGCGCTGGACGGTGCTGGTCGTCGGCGTGGTCGCGACGCTCGCCGTCCTCTTCCCCGCCCCGCGAGAACTGGCCGCCCTGTCGGCGCTGGCTGTCGCGTTCACCTTCCTGGCCGGGCCGGTCGCCTACTGCGTGGACACGATCGCGACGCCGCACGCCGGTTCGATCCACTCGGCCGGGCCGCACGTCGCGATGAGTGGCCGGCCGCCCTGGGGGGAGGGAATGCCGGGCATGGGTCGCCGCATGCCGGACGGATCGGCGATCACCAGCCGTGCCGACGGCGGGCAGGCCCCGGGCGGTACACCACCGGACGGGCTTTCGCCGGGAACAGGTCCGCAGGGCAACCCACGCGGCCAGCAGGCAGCGGACGGCATCACCTTCCCGCCCGCGACCATGCCCGATGGGCAGATCGCGCCGGATGACGGCGGTGCGGGACCCGGTGGCGGTGGCATCGGCGGTCTCCTCGGAGCGAGCGAACCGAGCGCGCAGGTGGTGACCCTCCTCGAGCACAACGGCGGCGACTACACCTGGGTGGCCGCGGCCATCGGCTCGAACAGCGCGGCCGGCTTGCAGCTGGCCACCGAATTGCCCGTGCTGCCCATCGGCGGATTCAACGGCAGCGACCCGTCGCCGACGCTCGAGCAGTTCCGACAGTATGTCGCCGAAGGAAAGGTCCACTACTTCGTCGGTGGCGGTCGTGGGGGCCCGGGTTCGTCCAATTCCTCCCCCAGCGCCCAGATCACACAGTGGGTCCAGGAGAACTTCACCGCCATCCAGGTGGACGGGGTCACGTTGTACGACCTGACCGCAGCGCGCTGAAACCGTGCGATGCGGTCCCGTCGCCCTGCACTCCCCCGACCGCATCGCCTGCCAGTGTTCAGCGCGACTCCCTGCGCCCGCTGAACACCGCATCCGCACCGAAGCCGACCCTCGGCGTCGGTGCGGATCGTGGGTGCGCCCTTCGCGCGTTCCGGCCGCTCCTCGAACCGATCCACAAGGGGATTCGGCCGCCGCTCTTGGCATCCCGCAAAACGCCAGCGATGATGATCGGGATGTGTGACGGCTCCTGGTCGGAGCCGGGGCCACCGCCACCATCAGGTCACGCGTCCACCGCGAACATCCAGGGAAACAATTGAACGCTTTCGTGAAGCTGGCCGTGACGGTGGTCAGCGCATTGGTCGCAACCGCGCTCACCGTCGGATTCGCCGCCACCGCGTCGGCCGCCCCCGCCGACCGGGCCGAGCCGATCGCCGCCGCGACCGGCGAACCCCCGCAGGTCACTTACATCAAGGCGTGCCTGCCGCCCGGCGACACGATCGAACTGCGCACGGGCATCGGCGCGGCGATCGGGGCCGCGATCGGTGCGCTCGTCGGCCTGCCCGTCTTCTTCGTCGGCGCGATCCCCGGCGCTATCATCGTCGGCCTGATCGGCGCCGCCATCGGAGCGTCTTCCTACGCCATCGACTCCGGGCGGCTCGAGCAACAAGGACTGTGCTGATCGCCTGACTCGGCCGAACGGGCTCGCCACGGCGTCGCACCCTGCTGAAACGGGTGATGGCACTTGTGCCGTGTCCGTGGCAGGCCCGGCCTCTCGGGCACCGAAGGTCGGGCCGCACGTCTTTCGGCCCACGGGCAGCGGTTTCAGCGCGATGCGTGCAAGGCGTCGTGCAGGGTGGCCGACCACTGCTGGACGATCTGCTTGCGGCGAGCCGAGTCGTCGGTGAGGACGTCGGCCAGGCCGAGGCCGCGCGCCATGTCGAGGGTCGCTTGGACCAGGTGGTGGGTGACGGGGTCGGAGTCGTCCACGCCGAGCGCTTCGACCGCGCGGCGGTGGGAGGCGCGGCCGAAGCGGGCCTCCAGCGGGACGATGCGTTCGCGCAACGTCGGGTCGGCTGCCGCGTGCGTCCACACCTGGAGCGCGGCTTTGAACAGCGGACTGGTGTAGGACTCGACGAGACCGGCCACCACGGCCTCCGTGCGGGCCAGGCCGTCGCCCAGCTCCACCAGCGTCGCGGCCTCCTGTACGGCCTGCCCGCTGCGCGTGTCGAACATGTACTCCAGCGCGGCGGTGATCAGATCCTCCCTGGTGGGGAAGTGATGCTGCGCCGCGCCACGCGACACCCCCGCCCGTTCGGCGACGACGGCGACCGTCGCGGCCGCCCAGCCCATCTCGGCCAGGCAGTCGATGGTCGCCTCGAGCAGGCGCTGCCGGGTGGCTCGGCTGCGGTCCTGCTTGGGTTCGTGCGGTGTCGCCATGGTCGCTATTCTGCCCAGCTGGGCGGGCGACGCTGCAAAAAGGCCAGCATCCCCTCGCGAACTTCCGGGGTGCCGAAGAAGCTCGCCGAACGACGCGCCAGTTCCTCGGCGGAGGCGTCGAACTCGGCGAGGATGCCGGCGTTGACCAACCGCTTGGCCTCGGCCAGTCCCTGCGGCGAGCCCTTGCGCACCTGCGTGCACAACCGCGCCACCTCGGCCGCCGGATCGTCGGCGGTGACGGTGACCAAGCCGATCTCCCGCGCCACGGCGGCGTCGAACTTCTCGCCGGTCAGGTAGTACCGGCTGGCCGCGCGCGGGCTGAGGCGAGGCAACAGGGTCAGCGAGATCATGAACGGCGCCAACCCGATGCGCACCTCGGTGAGCGCGAAACTGCTGGCCGGCCCGGCCACGACGACGTCACAGCCCGCCACGATGCCCATGCCGCCCGCCCGCACGTTTCCGTCGATCCGCGCGATCACGGGCTTCGGTATCTCCACCAGCCTGCGCAGCACGCCGATCATGACGCGGGTGCGCTCGTCGGCGGCCACGGCGGGATCGGTGGAGCCCGCTTCGCTGAGATCCGCGCCCGCGCAGAAGGTGTTGCCGGTGTGCGTGAGCACGATGACCCGAACCTTCTCGTCGGCGGCCGCGTCGTCGAGCCCGCGCAGCAGCTCGGCGACCAGCTTGGACGACAGCGCGTTGCGGTTGTGCGGCGAGTCGAAGGTGAGGGTCGCGACACCGTCGCCCACCTCGTAGCGGACGAACGGACCCGTCTCGGTCATGCGGTTCCTCTCAGTACGACTTCGGCAGACCCAGCGAGTACTGGGCGACGAAGTTGAGGATCATTTCGCGGCTCACCGGCGCGATGCGTCCGATGCGCGCGGCGGCGAGCATCGCGGCCAGGCCGACGTCCCTGGTCAGGCCCGAGCCGCCGTGCGTCTGGATGGCCTGGTCGAGTGCTTTGATACTGGCTTCCGCCGCCGCGTATTTCGCCATGTTGGCCGCTTCGGCGGCGCCCATCTCGTCGCCGGTGTCGTAGAGGGCGGCGGCCTTCTGCATCATCAGCTTCGCCAGTTCGAGTTCGATCTTCACCTGCGCCAGCGGATGCGAGATGCCCTGGTGGGCACCGATCGGCGTTTTCCACACCGTGCGCTCCTTGGCGTATTCCACGGCGCGATCGATGGCGTAGCGGGCCAGACCGATCGCCATCGCCGCGCCCATGATGCGCTCGGGGTTCAACCCCGCGAACAGCTGCATCAGCGCCGCGTCCTCCTTGCCGACCAGTGCGGTGGAGGGCAGGCGGACGTCATCGAGGAACAGGGTGTACTGGTGATCGGGCTCGATGATGTCCATCTCCTGCGCCGTCTTGGTGAAGCCTTCGGCGTCGGTCGGCACGATGAACAGGGCGGGCTTCAGTTTGCCGGTCTTGTGGTCGGAAGTACGGGAGACGATCAGCACGGCCTCGGCCTGGTCCACGCCGGAGATGAAGATCTTGCGGCCGTTGAGGATCCAGTCGTCGCCGTCGCGGCGCGCGGTGGTGGTGATCTGGTGGGAGTTGGAGCCCGCGTCCGGCTCGGTGATACCGAAGACCATCTTGCCGGAGCCGTCGGCGAGCTTGGGCAGCCATTCCCGCTTCTGCTCGTCGGTGCCGTATTTGGTGATGATGGTGCCGCAGATGGCCGGGGAGACCACCATGAGCAGCAGGCCCGCACCCTGGGCGGACAGCTCCTCCATCACCAGCGACAGTTCGTACATGCCCGCGCCGCCGCCACCGTACTCCTCGGGCAGGTTCACCCCGAGGAAGCCGAGTTTGCCCGCCTCCTGCCACAGTTCGTCCAGCGGCTCGTTCTTACGCGCCTTCGGCAGCACGTAGTCGCGGTAGTTGTATTTGGCGGCCAGCGCGGCGACGGCGGCCCGCAGCGCCTTCTGCTCGTCGGTTTCGATGAAGCCCATCAGTTCTCCTGTGTCTCGCGGGGGCTCACGCACCCCGTCGGATCGATGAGCGCTGCGCGATTGTGGCTCATCGCTCCTCCTGTGTCTTGCGGGGGTTCCCGCACCCCGTCGGATCGATGAGCGCTGCGCGATTGTGGCTCATCGCTCCTCCTGTATCTTGCGGGGGTTCCCGCACCCCGTCGGATCGATGAGCGCTGCGCGATTGTGGCTCATCGCTCCTCCTGTGTTTCCTCGTTGTCGGCGGGTTCGACGACCGCGAGCACGGCGCCGACCTCGACCTGCTGGCCGACGGTGACGTTGACGGCGCTGAGCACGCCCGCGGCGGGCGCGGCGATGGTGTGCTCCATCTTCATCGCCTCCAGCCACAGGATCGGCTGGCCCTGTTCGACGTGGCTGCCCACCTCGGCGCCGAGCCGGATCACGCTGCCCGGCATGGGCGCCAGCAGCGAGCCGGTGGCCACCTGGTCGGCCGGGTCGCTGAAGCGCGGCAACCTGCGCACGGCGACCGGGCCGAGCGGTGAATCGACGTACACCTGGTCGCCGTAGCGGGCGACCTCGAAATGCCTGCGCACCGGGCCGCGTTCGCCCGGGACCGACAGCACGACGCGATCGGGAGCCGACTCGACCAGCTCGAGACCGTCGTGACCGTCCACGGTGACGCCGGTCCGTCCGAACCGGTATCCCACCTCGTGCGTCCCGGAGACGCGGCTTCCGTACGACTTGCGCTGCGACTGCGCCGGCAGGTTCCGCCACCCACTGGGCAGACCGCCGCCCACCCGCGCGCTGCCGCGATTGGCGGCGGCGTCGGCCAGCGCGGCGGCCACAATGGACAGGGCCTCGTCGGACTCCGACACCAGCGGGGCGGCGAGAGTCTCCAGCCCGTGCGTGGCGAAGAACGCGGTGTCGGTGTCACCGGCCAGGAACGCCGGATGACGCAGCACGCGCACCAGCAGGTCCCGATTGGTGACCAAGCCGTGGATCTTCGCCCGGTGCAGCGCCGCGGCCAGCAGGCGCGCCGCCTCGCCGCGCGTTTCGGCGTAGGAGATGACCTTGGCCAGCATCGGGTCGTAGTGCACGCCGACCACCGAGCCGTCCACCACACCCGTGTCCAGGCGCACGCCCGGCCGGTCGAGCAGGTCGAATTCGGTGCGCACCGAAGGGATGTCGAGCCGGTGCACGGTTCCGCTCTGCGGCTGCCAGTCGTGTGCCGGGTCCTCGGCGTAGAGCCGGACCTCGATCGAATGTCCGCGCATCGCGGGCGGTTCGGCGGGCAGCGCGCCGCCCGCGGCGACGTCCAGTTGCAGCCGGACCAGATCCAGCCCCGTGGTGCACTCGGTGACCGGATGCTCCACTTGCAGGCGGGTGTTCATCTCCAGGAAGAAGAACTCGCCCTGTTCGTCGGCGAGGAACTCCACGGTGCCCGCGCCGGTGTAGCCGATCGCGCCCGCCGCCAGGCGCGCCGCCTCGAACAGCCGCGCCCGCATGCCATGGGTGCGTTCCACCAGCGGCGAAGGCGCCTCCTCGATCACCTTCTGGTGGCGGCGCTGGATAGAGCATTCGCGCTCGCCCACCGCCCAGATGACGCCGTGCGTATCGGCCATCACCTGGACCTCGATGTGCCTACCGGTCTCGAGGTAGCGCTCGCAGAAGACCGTCGGGTCGCCGAACGCGGATTCCGCCTCGCGCCGGGCCGCCTCGATCTGCGGGGCCAGGTCGGCCAGCTCGCGGACCACGCGCATGCCGCGACCGCCGCCGCCCGCCGACGCCTTGATCAGCACCGGCAGGTGCGCCTCGGTGACCTGCGCCGGGTCCAGTTCGGCGAGCACCGGCACTCCGGCGGCGTCCATCATCTTCTTCGACGCGACCTTCGAGCCCATCTGCTCGATCGCCTCGACGGGCGGTCCGATCCAGACCAGCCCGGCGGCGAGCACGGCCTCGGCGAATTCGGCGTTCTCGGAGAGGAATCCGTAACCGGGATGGATGGCGTCGGCGCCCGCGGCCAGCGCCGCCTCGATGATCAGCTCACCGCGCAGATACGTTTCCGCGGGCGTGCTGCCGGGCAGCCGCACGGCGGCGTCCGCGTCGCTGACGTGCGGCGCGGCGGCATCCGCGTCGGAGTACACCGCGACGGTGCCCAGGCCCATCCGGCGGCAGGTGGCGAAGACCCGCCGGGCGATTTCGCCGCGATTCGCGACGAGTACGTTCGTGAGCCCGCCCGTCACCCGGTCGCCGCTGATCGAATCGCTCTGTGATGCGGTCATATTCGGCCTCACATTCGGAAGACGCCGAAGCCGTCGGCGCCTTTGATCGGGGCGTTGTGAATGGCCGACAAGGACATTCCCAACACGGTGCGGGTATCGCGCGGATCGATGACGCCGTCGTCGTAGAGTCGCCCGGACATGAACATCGCCAGCGACTCCGCCTCGATCTGCGCCTCCACCATGGCGCGCATCCCCGCGTCGGCCTCCTCGTCGAACGGCAGGCCCTTGGCCTCAGCGGCGGCCCGGCCGACGATCGAGATGACGCCCGCCAGCTGCGCGCCGCCCATGACGGCGGATTTCGCGCTGGGCCAAGCGAAGACGAACCGCGGATCGTAGGCCCGGCCGCACATGCCGTAGTGGCCCGCCCCGTAGGACGCGCCCATCAGCACCGAGATGTGCGGCACCTTCGAGTTGGAGACGGCGTTGATCATCATCGCGCCGTGCTTGATGATGCCCTTCTGCTCGTACTCCTTGCCCACCATGTAGCCGGTGGTGTTGTGCAGGAACAGCAGTGGCGTGTTCGTCTTGTTGGCCAGCTGGATGAACTGGGTGGCCTTCTGCGACTCCTCGGAGAACAGCACACCGCGCGCGTTGGCCAGGATGCCGACGGGATATCCGTGCAGTTCGGCCCATCCGGTGACCAAGCTGCTGCCGTAGAGCGGCTTGAACTCGTCGAAGTCCGAGCCGTCGACGATGCGGGCGATCACCTCGCGCGGGTCGAACGGGATCCGCAGATCCGACGGCACGATGCCGAGCAGATCCTCCGGGTCGTAGAGCGGCTCGATCACCTCGGCGCGCGGGGCCGGGCCCTGCTTGCGCCAGTTCAGCCGTTTGACGATGGAACGGCCGATGCGGATCGCGTCCTGCTCGTCCAACGCGTAGTAGTCCGCGAGGCCGGAGACCCGCGCGTGCATGTCCGCGCCGCCGAGGGATTCGTCGTCGGACTCCTCGCCGGTGGCCATCTTGACCAGCGGCGGACCGCCGAGGAATACCTTCGAGCGCTCCTTGATCATCACCACGTGATCGGACATGCCGGGGATGTAGGCGCCGCCCGCGGTGGAGTTGCCGAACACCAGCGCGATGGTCGGGATGCCCGCCGCCGACGCCTGGGTGAGATCGCGGAACATCCGGCCGCCGGGGACGAAGACCTCCTTCTGCGTGGGCAGGTCCGCGCCGCCGGATTCCACCAGCGAGATCACCGGCAACCGGTTCTCCCGCACGATGTCGTTGATGCGCAACGTCTTGCGCAACGTCCACGGGTTCGAGGTGCCGCCGCGCACGGTCGGGTCGGGCGCGACGATCATGCACTCGACGCCCTCCACGATGCCGATACCGGCGACGGTGCTGCCGCCGACGTGGAACTCGCTGCCCCAGCCCGCCAGCGGGCACAGCTCCAGGAACGGCGAGTCCTCGTCGACGAGCAATTCGATGCGCTCGCGCGCGGTCAGCTTGCCGCGCTTGCGGTGCCGGGCCAGCTTGTCCGGACCGCCGCCCGCGATGGCCTTGGCGAACTCGGCCTCGACCTCGGCGAGCTTGGCCGTCATGGCGTCGGCCGCGGCTTCGTACTCCGGCGCGGTGGTGTCGAGGGCGCTGCGCAGGATGGTCATGACTGGTACCCCAATCGCTTCGCCGCCAGGCCGGTGAGGATTTCGGTCGTGCCGCCGCCGATGCCGAGGATGCGCATATCCCGGTACTGGCGCTCGATCTCGGATTCGCGCATGTAACCGAGGCCGCCGAACAGCTGGACGGCCTGGTTGGCCACCCACTCGCCCGCTTCCACCGCGGTGTTCTTGGCGAAGCACACTTCGGCGATGAGGTCGGTCTCGCCTTCGGCGCTGCGCCGCACCACCTCGCGGGTGTAGACGCGGGCGACATCGATGCGCCGCGCCATCTCGGTGACCGTGTTCTGCACCGCCTGCCTGCTGATCAGCGGACGGCCGAAGGTCTCCCGGTCGCGCACCCACTCCAAGGTCAGGTCCAGGCAGCGCTGGGCGCTGGAATACGCCTGCACCGCGAGGCCGACGCGCTCGCTGACGAACGCGCCCGCGATCTGGAAGAACCCGGAGTTCTCCGGCCCGACCAGGTTCTCCACCGGCACCCGGACGTCGACGTAGGACAGCTCGGCGGTGTCGGAGGCCAGCCAGCCCATCTTGTCCAGCTTGCGGCTGACCGTGAAGCCCGGCGTGTCCTTGTCGATGATGAGCAACGAGATGCCGCCGGAACCCGAGCCGCCCGTGCGCACCGCGGTGACGACGAAATCGGCGCGGACGCCGGAGGTGATGTAGGTCTTGGCGCCGTTGACGACGTAGTGGTCGCCGTCGCGGCGCGCGGTGGTGGTGAGGTGCCCGACATCGGAGCCGCCGCCGGGTTCGGTGATCGCCAGCGAGCCGATCTTCTCGCCCGCCAGCGTCGGCTTCACCCAGCGCTCGATCTGCCCGGCGTCGCCCGAGGCGATGATGTGCGGCACGGAGATGCCGCAGGTGAACAGCGAGGCGAACACTCCGCCGGACGCACCGGCCTGGTGCATCTCCTCGCAGACGATCATCGCGTCCACGCCGTCGCCACCGGACCCGCCGACGGATTCCGGGAACTGCACGCCGAGCAGGCCCAGCGCGCCTGCCCTCTTGTGCAGCTCGCGCGGGATCTCCCCGGCGCGTTCCCAGCCGTCCAGGTAGGGCAGGATCTCGCGTTCTACGAATCCGCGCACCGTGGAACGCAATTCGCGCCGTTCCGGCGTCTCCCAGAGTTTCGTCATGACAGCAGCTCCACTGGAATGTCGAGGTGACGAGACCGCAGCCATTCGCCGAGTCCCTTGGCCTGCGGATCGAAGCGGGCCTGATAGGCCACGCCCTGACCGAGTAGGCCTTCGATGATGAAGTTCAGCGCCCGCAGGTTGGGCAGGACGTGCCGCGTGACCGTCAGCGCGGCCGCTTCCGGAAGCAATTCCTTGACGCGCTCCACGGTGAGCGTATGCACCAGCCAGCGCCATTGCTCGTCGGTGCGCACCCACACGCCGACGTTCGCGTCGCCGCCTTTGTCACCACTACGGGCCAAGGCGATCGTCCCCAGCGGCACGCGGCGGGTTTCCCCGGGGGGCAGTGGCTCCGGAGCGGGCGGCTCGGCGACTTCGGTGAGTTCGGCTGTCTCCGTGGAGGGCGAGACCTCGACGCGGGCGCCATCGGGCAGCACCGCCGTGTGCGGCACCTCGGCGGCGTCGACGAACCCGGGCGTGAACACGCCGTAGGGAGATCCGTTGCCAGGCAGCGTCGTGAAGCTGCATCCCGGGTAGCTGGCCAACGCCAGCTCCACCGCGACGTTGGAGAACGCGCGCCCCACCTTGTTCGGGTCCGGGTCGCGCACCACGCAGCGCAGCAGCGCGCTGGCCTGCTCCTCGGTCTGCGCGTCCGGCCGGTCCAGGCGGGCCAGGGTCCAGGTCAGCTCGGCGGGCCGGACCGGCAGCCAGGACTCCAGCTGCCGCCGCGCCAGCTCCGCTTTCGCCTCGATGTCCAGACCGGTGAGGACGAACTCCATCTCGTTGCGGAAACCGCCGAGGGTGTTCAGCGACACCTTGAGCCGGGGCGGCGGGGCCTCACCGGTGACGCCGCTGATCCGCACCCGGTCCGGCCCGTCCTGCTCGAGCCGGATGGTGTCCAGGCGGGAGGTCACGTCGGGTCCGGCGTAGCGAGGTCCCTGGATCTCGTACATCAGCTGGGCCTCGACAGTGTCGACGGTGACCGCGCCGCCCGTACCCGCGTGCTTGGTGATGACGCTGCTGCCGTCGGCGCGGATCTCCGCGATCGGGAAGCCGGGCCTGCCCAGGTCGGCGAGTTCGGTGAAGAAGGCGTAGTTGCCGCCGGTGGCCTGGGTGCCGCACTCGATGACGTGCCCGGCCACCACCGCGCCCGCCAGCCGGTCGTAATCCGTTCGGCCCCAGTCGAAGTGCGCGGCGGCCGGGCCGACGATCACCGACGCGTCGGTGACCCGGCCGGTGACCACGATGTCCGCGCCCGCGTTCAGGCATTCGACGATGCCCCACGCACCGAGATAGGCGTTGGCGGTCAGCGGCGCGCCGAAACCGAGTTCGGCGGCGCGCGCGACCAGATCGTCGCCCTCGACGTGCGCGATCTTCGCGTCCAGTCCGAGGTCGGCGGCGACCTTGCGGAGCTTCTCCGCCAGACCGGCCGGGTTGAGACCGCCCGCGTTCGCCACGATGCGCACGCCGCGCTCCAGCGCCAGGCCCAGGCAGTCTTCGATCTGCTTGACGAAGGTCTTGGCGTAGCCCAGGTCCGGGTCCTTCATCCGGTCCCTGCCGAGGATCAGCATGGTGAGTTCGGCGAGATAGTCGCCGGTGAGCACGTCGAGCTGTCCCCCGTCCAGCATCTCGCGCATGGCACCGAACCGATCACCGTAGAAGCCGGAACAGTTGCCGATCCGGAGCACGTCCGGGTCGGCGGCGAGCATACTCATCAGCGGGAATGCCTCCTGTACGGCGAACCGTCAGGATGAGCCGCATGCCGCATCCGTGAAGTCCGCGTTCCGCGACCAGCATCACATCCGGGTTAGAAAAAAGCAAGCATGCGTGCTTGTTAATTGCCCTGTGACACCCGGGCACCGGATACGCCACCCGCACCGAGGTGGCCGACCGGGCTGGAGCAAGATGGGCACGGTGTCCAGCGACGTCACCGTGATCGTTCTGTTCGCCCTGTCCGGCTTCCTGCTCGGCGGCGCCTACACCACCTGGAAGACGGCCCGGCCGCTGTCGATCGCGCTCGCCGTCTGCGCCGTCCTCGCGGCGGGCGGCGCGCTGGTCTGGTGGCTCGGGTAGGGACGAAGGCTCGGCAGACGCCTAGCTCTTCGACAGCCGGAAGATCCGTAGGCCGTCGGGGACGCCGTTCAACGGCGCGGCGAAGAGACTGCGGCGGTAGGGCTTGACCGTCAAACCCAACTCCGTCAGCGTCTCCGGCCGCAATTCCCGCAGCGTGACCTCCGACAGCATGGTGTGCCCGTTGCCGCCCGCCTCCATGACCCTGGCGGCGATCGTGACGTCCACGCCCAGCCAGTCGCCGCCGATCTCGCGCGGCGAACCGGTGTGCAAACCGATCCGCATCTGCGGGGTGTAGCCGCGCACCTGCACATCGGCGAGGTTGCGCTTGGCGGTCACGGCGGCGCGCACCGCCCGGTCCGCCGAGGGGAACACGGCCATCACCCCATCGCCCATTCGCTTGACCACGTGTCCGCCGCGCTCGGCGATCGGGGGCTCGATGGCCTTGGCCACCTTGCGCAGCAGTTCCAGGGTGGCCTCGTCACCTGCCGACAGCGACCATCGCGAGAAGGCCACCAGGTCGGTGAACATGACAGTTACCTCTTGGTTACCTCTGCCGCGTCCGACCCGCTCCAAGGCGGCCTGCCAGACCTGCAAGGCCCCGAAACCGATCTCGCGCGCCGCGCTGGGAGTGTCGCCGACCAGTTTGTCCGCCGCGCGCGCGACCGCTCGCGCGCCACCGGGCCCGGAAACCGAGAGCGGATCACCGAAAGCGGGGTCCCCCGGCAACTGCCTGCGCGCCCTGCGCAGCACGCCGATCAGGTCGGCCCGCTGATTCGCCGCGCTCACCAGCGCGGACAGCTGGCCGCGGCGCACTCCGCCGGTACGGCGGGGGGGATCGACCGCCTCGGACGGCTCCAACGGAATGACCACCTCGGGCGGTACGCCTCCATCGGCCTCCGGCCTCGGCCTCGACTCGGCGCCGCCGGAAGGTGTTTCACTCACGCCCCGAGGGTATCTCAGCCCGCCAGGCGTGGACGGGTTACCGATCATCGCCATCTGCCACCTCCGCTACGAACCTCGGCGAGCACACCGTCGGGCTCGGCGATGGATAACGAGCTGGTTGCCGAATCGAGGCTACTCGGGCGAGAACGGGTCTCGGAAGCGGCGCGCGGCATAGTTTCCTCGATGTTCACACGCACGATCGGCCCGGCGCGAAGGCATATTCGCACCGGGCCGATCGCCGCACCGTCCGCCGGGCAGTGACGGGCGGTGGGCGAAGCGCCGGACCTCCCGACAAGGTCGGCGCTCCTACCACCCGAGTGGCGAGGGAGGGCGACTCGGGTAGCTGGGCGGCTCCCCCGCGCTGGTCACGCGTCGCGCTGGTTCACCACGACCAGGGCCGCGCCGAAGACGATCGCGACGAAAGCGGTGAAGTACAGCAGGCTGCCCCACGGTCCCCAATGCCAGTTGGCCGTGGATGGGGCCGCGCTGAAGAAGTGGTTGGCGTTCGCGAACGGCAGGAACGGGGTGACGTTGCGGCCGAAGCTGCCGAACGCCCCGAGCAGTCCCTCGATGAGCAGCGGCCACAGCACGATCAGCGAGATCGCGGCGGCGGACTGCCGCACCAGCACGCCGACGCCGACCGCGAGCAGGACGCACAGGAACGCGTAGATCGGGATGCCGTAGACCTCCCGCCAATCGTCCGGGCTGGACAGGGTCAGGGTCGCCCCCGCGTCCGGACCGCCGAGGGCCTTGGCCACCAGGTAGGCGAGGAATACCAGCACGAGGGTGAGCACCGCGCCGTACACGCCCACCAGCCCGGCCTTGGTCAGGATGACCTTGGCCCGGTGCGGGGTGGCCTGGAACGTCGTCCGGATGATTCCGAAGCGATATTCGCTGGTCACGGTGAGAGTCGCCATGATCATCAGGACCATCACGCCGAAGCCGCTGATCCCGGCCACCGCCGTGGAGACGGTCAGGTCGATCGCGCCTTCCTTGCCGTAGGACGCGCGCGCCACCGAGGCGAGCAACGCGGCCATGCCGAGCGCGAGGGCGACGACGATCGCCGAGCACCACCAGGGCGACCTGGTGGAGGTGAGCTTGATTCGTTCCGCTGCCAGCACACCCATCAGAGCGCACCTCCCATAACTTGATCGAAGCCTTCGCCGTGGTACTCCACGGCGCCGCCGGTCATCCGCATGAACGCCTCCTCCAGCGAAGCGCGCTGCGGAGCCAGCTCGAACAGCGTGATCTCGTTCGCACCGGCCAGCTTGCCGACCGCGTCACTGGTCACGTTCGCCACCACGAGCGCCGGCCCGTCGGGGCCCGCCCCGTCCTCGCGGACGGTCATGCCGTTGGAAGTGAGCACACTGCGCAGCTGGTCGAGCTGCGGGCTGCGCACCCGGACCGACTGCTCGGAGGCGCGCTCGATGAACTCCTGGGTGGTCGAGTCGGAGATGAGCTTGCCGCGACCGATCACCACCAGGTGCTCGGCGGTCTGCGCCATCTCCGACAGCAGGTGGCTGGAGACCAGCACCGTGCGGCCCTCGGCGGCCAGCCGCTGCATGAACCGGCGGATCCACAGGATGCCCTCCGGGTCCAGGCCGTTGACCGGCTCGTCGAACAGCAGCACCTGCGGGTCGCCAAGCAGCGCGCCGGCCAGGCCGAGCCGCTGCGACATGCCCAGCGAGAATCCGCCCGCGGACTTGCCCGCCACCTCCGACAGGCCGACCAGCCGCAGCACTTCCTCCACACGGGACTTGGCGATGCCGTTGGACGCGGCCATCCATTCCAGATGGGCGCGCGCCGACCGGTTCGGATGCACCCACTTGGCGTCGAGCAGCGCGCCGACGGTGCGCAGAGGATGGTCCAGTTGGTGGTACGGCTTGCCCTGGATCAGGGCAGTGCCCGCGGTGGGCTTGTCCAATCCGAGAATCATCCGCATGGTGGTCGACTTGCCCGCGCCGTTCGGTCCCAGGAACCCCGTCACTTGTCCCGGTCGAACGGTGAAGGACAGATCCTGCACCGCCACGGTCTGCCCGTAGTGCTTGGTCAGGCCCCTCAGCTCGATCATGCCGCCCAGCATTCCGCAGATCGCGGCCGCGCGCGTCGATAAATGGTGTCGAGTTGCCTCATCCTCGAGGATGAGGACGCGGGCTTACCCCTAGGGGCTCGACCCGCACCGACCCAGCAATTCGGCGACATGGAGCGGCGGCGCGACGTCACCGGGGATCATGCGCCGATCACGCAGCGCACCTTGGCCGGAACGCAGGTGAGCAGTTCGACTGGCTGCGATCACACAAAGCGCTGTTGCCGGGCCGGGCATCACCACGTTGGGGCGTTGGTCGCCGAAGGCCGCACCACGGCCGGCGATGTTGGAGCCGGATCAGCGACCAGAGCAGGCCGGGAACGGGGCGGCGCTGATGCGGCTGTGGACGTCCCGGAAGACGCCGAGCCACGGGTCAGCGAGCTGGAGCCGCTGCGAGGGCACAATACGCACCTCATCGAAGGGAATGGTCAAGGCTTGGCCGCCACCGGGAAATTTCGACATGCACGAGGGCAGCTGGGCCACGGTGACCGCCCTGAAAACAGCATCGGCCAAAGAACTGACCGACTACATGGTCGATCCACCACCAGGATCCAACGCAGACCGGTTTACATCTCCGGTACTCTATTTCGCGCGAGGCCCCTGGTAGACAGCGCCCCCGATCTCCGTACATCCGGCCAGCGTCTTGGCGAACGCCGGATCCACTGTGGCGATCTCGTACCGCGAGCCGGCCAGCGCGAAGTTCGTGTAGCAGCGGAATGGGCAGCGCGTCACTCCAGCGAGCGAGAGCCGGGCGGTCCGTTCTCGCCTGCGCCGGTTTCCGACTGGGGGCTTCCCGCGAGCGCGATCACGGCGGTGAGCGCGGCGGCCGCGTCGAGAAGCGCACGAGAGCGGGCCGTGATGCTCGCGTCCCGAGCCGCCAGCGCGGCTTCGACGTCTTCGGAACGGTCGCCGCGCGGCAGGTCCGGCATCAGAATCCGGAGGCTGTCGACGCGGTATCCGGCGCTGCGGAGCTGGTGGACGATCCGGGCATCTCGCACTTGCGCGGGCGAGTACCGTCGCACTCCCTGTGCGGTGGGGCGGTCCGGAACCACCAATCCCTCGGCGTCCCAATGCCGCAACGTCGACGGGCGCACGCCGAGCGCCGCGGCGAGCTCGGACACGCTCATCGAATCCGATGGACGCACGTCATCGATCGGTTCGGCGGAGATCGCTTCGGCCGCCCGCTTGGCGAGCCCGAGATCCCGGCGCTCCCGGTCGAGCCGGGCATGCGCCGCGTCGAGCAGCGCGAGCACCTCGGCGATAGGCCTCTCGTGAACCGCGCGAACGATTCGTTTGGCCTCGACCGGGCCGACACCGGCAGCCAGCGCCCGATAGGCCAGCGCGCAACGCAGGTGGATCTCCCCGTACCTGCGATAGCCCGATGCTGTGCGCAGCGCAGACGGCAGTACGCCGTCCCGCTCCAGGTTGCGAATCTGCTGCACGGAGTACCCGGCGCGGCGCGCGACATCGACCGTGCGCATGGACGAGTTGAGAGTTGGCACCCTACCTATCCTCGATATCCGTCCCGAAGTCTCCACAAGCACCTCAATGAAACGCTGGAACCATGACCATCGACGAGATCATCGACTTCGTATCGGCTCTCGAGGGCGTGTTGACCCTCCGCCCCGGACCCGGCGACGGCTCCCCGCAGATCAGCTGGGGCGACACGTTCTTCTACTACTCACCAGACGGCGGCGTGCCGAAGGCGACCCAACCCTTCGCGACAATCGTCACCAAGAACTATCCGGACGACGAGCGGTCCCGCCTGGACCGCCCCGACACCTTCCGCGTCAACATCGCCGCCGGAAAAGAAGCCTTCACCCACTGGACCGGCCATGCTCCGCGTGAGCTACCCCCGAATCTCGACCACAGCGTCACCGACACCGTGTTCCCGCATCCCGTCTACAGCTCCGCCGGTTGGCTCGCGATAGTGAACCCAGACAGCCGGACCGATGAGACGACCCGCGACCTGCTCCGCACCGCGTACGACCGAGCCCGTGCACGCTACGAACGGCGAGCCGCATCCACCGAGAGCTGACGCAACTTTCCAGCCATCTCACGGACCGCTCCTCGGCGAGCTGACACGCCACGGCCGCCGGCGACAAGCCGACATGGGGCTTCGGCGAGCTGAGAATTCCGGCCGCCCTGCCCATGCTGTAGGCGCGAGAGTCCTCGTCATCGAGCCGGTCCGCTGCACTGGAGGCGTCGGTGGGGTCGGTGTGCTGCACAACACCTCTGGTCACGACGCCGACGGGCCCCGGCGCACTGTTCACCGGGGCCCGGGATCGAGGGGGTTTGATATCAATTCCAATCGCCGACCCGCAGAGCCGACGTCGAACACCGCGCCCGGCACTTCTTCCCGGGCGCGCAAGGTGTAGGTACCTGTCTCAGCGACCACCTCCCGGATCGACGAACTAGACCTGCGGTATGTCATCCCCTCCGGCGGTCCGGTCGACTGCACCGAATTCTCTTCTCCGCCGGAGGGGATGGTGATTCTTGCTCTCCGGGCAGTTCACCTGCCCGGCCAACCAGACTCTTCATCTCCAACGACAGCGACTGTATATCAGCCTTCGGAGAATGTCTCCATTCTGGAGTACAGCTTTTCTGCGCAAGGTGAGGTGTCCTGCACGACGGAACTTCGGGCCCGGCTGCGCGAGTTCCGCAGCAGTCTTCCGGTTCGGAGAGGATGTAACCGCCGCCGAGGGTATCCACGCCTCCCGCCGCGCACACCTGATCGCGTCCGCGCGCGGTTGACATGGAGTGCGCTCCAGCTCTTAGCGTCGGAACCGATGGTTTCGAGTTCAGGAGGTAGCAACATGATCGACGTCCCCACCCGGCAGCTCGGTGAACTGGCGGTCTCCGCGCAGGGCCTGGGATGCATGGGTATGAGTCACGCCTACGGCGCGGCGGACGACGCGCAGTCGATCGCCACTCTGCACCACGCCCTCGACCTGGGGGTGACCTTGCTGGACACCGCCGACTTCTACGGCGCGGGGCACAACGAGGAGTTGATCGGACGCGCGATCGCCGAGCGCCGGGACGACGTGGTGCTGGCTACCAAGTTCGGCTTCGCCAACCGCTTGGGCGAGCCGACTCGCATTCGGGGCGACGCCGCCTACGTGCGGCAAGCGTGTGACGCGTCGCTGCGCCGGCTGGGGGTCGATCACATCGACCTCTACTACCTGCACCGGGTCGATCCGCAGGTGCCGATCGAGGAGACCGTCGCAGCCATGGCGGAGCTCGTGCAGGCAGGGAAGGTCCGCCACCTCGGGCTGTCGGAGGCGGGCGCGCAGACCATCCGGCGGGCGCACGCGGTGCATCCGATCGCCGCTTTGCAGAGCGAGTGGTCGTTGTGGACTCGCGACCTGGAGGCGGAGATCCTGCCGGTCTGCCGTGAACTCGGCATCGGCGTGGTTCCGTTCTCCCCGCTCGGGCGCGGATTCCTCACCGGCCGCTACAACTCGGTCGAAGGCTTGGCCGAGACCGACGTGCGGCGCAGCCAGCCGCGTTTCGCCGAGGGCAACCTCGAACGGAACCTGGCGATCGTCGCGAAGCTGAACGAATTGGCGGCGGCGAAGGGAGTCACCGCCGGCCAGCTCGCTCTGGCTTGGGTGCAGCATCGGGGCGAAGACGTGGTGCCGATTCCCGGCACCCGGCGGCAACGGAATCTCGAGGAGAACCTCGCGGCGCTGACCGTCGAGCTGTCCTCCGAGGACCTCGCGGCGATCGAGGCCGCCGCCCCGCCCGAGCAGGTCGCGGGCACCCGCTACGACGCGACGAACCTCACCTTCGTCAACGGCTGAGCCCGCCGCGTCCCCGGCCCGCTCTCGTCGCGGGCTGGGCGACGCTGCCGCCCGCAGAGCGGCGTCGCTCACGCCCAACCGACGACAGCTGTTCCACCGGAGCGGGCTGCTGCATACCGAGATCCGCTCGGACGCTCGAGCCGTTCCGAGACCGCCCTGCTCGGGGGGTTCGAAGCCGAGACAGCCCTGCCGACGCAGGGATGATCATCGACATCCCTGCCCTGGACTCGAGCGAATCCGTCACAGCGCCGGAGACGACGCCTGCGCCCAGAACCGCTTCGGGATGCGCCCGGCCAGCCGGGCCGCGTATCCGGCGCGGACCGCGTCCGCCATCGCGGCGGCCATCAGTTCGGGGCGGCGGGCCCTGGTCACGGCCGTGGCGAGCAACACCGCCGAGCAGCCGAGTTCCATGGCGAGGGCGGCGTCGCTCGCGGTGCCGATGCCCGCGTCCAGGATGACGGGGACCTTCGCGTCGGCGACGATCATCTCGATGTTGTGCGGGTTGCCGATGCCCAGGCCGGTGCCGATGGGCGCGCCCAGCGGCATCACCGCCACGCAGCCGGTGTCCTCCAGACGGCGCGCCAGAACCGGGTCGTCGTTGGTGTAGGGCAGCACGACGAACCCGTCGTCGACGAGTTGTTCGGCGGCGGTGAGCAATTCGATCGGGTCGGGCAGCAGGGTGCGCTCGTCGGCGACCACCTCGAGTTTCACCCAGTTGGTGCCCAGCGCCTCGCGCGCCAGCTGCGCGGTGAGCACCGCTTCGGCCGCGGTACGGCAGCCCGCGGTGTTCGGCAGCGGCGCGATGTCCAGCCGCTTCAGCAGATCGAGTACGCCGGTGCCGCCCGCGGCATCGACCCGCCGCATGGCCACGGTGGTCAGCTCGGTGCCGGAGGCGATCAGCGCCTCCTCCAAGACGGCGAGGTTCTCCGCGCCTCCGGTGCCCATGATCAGGCGGGAGCCGAATTCCCGGTCGGCGATCCGCAGCGGGGCGTCGGCCCGCTCGGATGCCGTCGCGACCTCAGCCACCTTGAACCGCCGTCAGCACCTCGATCTGCCAGCCGCGCCCGACCGGTTCGTCCCAGCGCGACTTGGGAAAAACCGCGCCGTCCACCGCCAGCGCGACGCCCCGGCACGGCAACCCGAGTCGTTCGAGCAGCTCCCGCACGGTGAGCGGCTCGGCGAACTCGTGCTCGTCGCCGTTCACGGTGACACCGATGGGGATGGATGACAGCGTCATCGGCTTCCTCCTACAGTCGTCGAAAAGCGTTGCGGGTCGGCGGCTTCCGCCTCGGGCAAGGCTGCCCCGCCGAGCAGGCCGGTCACCGCTTCCGCGGTGAGCGGCACGGTCAGCATGCCGTTGCGGCCGTGCCCGGTGGCCGCGATGATCCGGTCGGTGAGCCGGCCGATCAACGGCAGGTTGTCCGGGCTGCCCGGCCGCGAACCGGCGCTCGCCTCGGCGAGCTCGTATTCGCCGATGCCGGGGAACACCGCCTCGGCGTCGGCGATCAGGTCGCGAACGCCCGCGACGGTGACCGCGGTGTCGAAACCCGCCTCGTACTGGGTGGCGCCGACGACGATGCCGTCTGCGCGCGGCACCAGGTAGACCGGCCGCCCGTGCACCCGCGCCCGAATCACCCGGCGTGGCGCGGGAGCGACGCCCGGCCGTTGCCGCAGGCGCAGGATCTCGCCCTTGACCGGGCGGACCGGCAGTCCGGGCCACAGCTGCGCCGACGCGGCTCCGGCGGCGAGCACGACTTGGTCGTGCGGAAGTTCCGTCAGCGAGTCTACGGACTCGGCGCGCACACCGACGCCCGCCGCCTCGGCCGCCCGCCGCAGCGCGGCGACCAGCTTGCGATTGTCGATCGCGGGTTCGGCGGGCGCGAGCAGCGCGGCGCGCACCGTTCGGGCCAGGTTCGGTTCCCGCTCGCGGACCCCGGTGCGATCCAGGATGGACAGCTCGTGCCCGCGCCCGCCGACCCAATCGGCCACGGTGCGCAGGTCGGCCGCGTCGGCCGCGTCCAGCGCGACGGTCATGGTTTCGTCTGCCACGAAGACCGAAACTCCGGTCGCGGCCTCGAGCCGGGCGGCGAATCCGGGCCAGCGGGCCAGCGACGCCGCGCCGAACTCGAGCACCCGATCCTCGCCGGGCCAACCCTCCGACAGCGGTGCGAGCATGCCCCCGGCCACCCAGGAGGCGCCGGTCGCGACCGCCGGATCGAGCAGGGTGACCGACCAACCGGCTTCGGCGGCCCGCCAGGCCACGGCGAGCCCGATGGCGCCGCCACCGACGACGGCCAGAGTCCGCATCCGATCCACCTGCCTCCTGTTTCGCATCCCCACGGTAGCGCGGCTACCGTCGAAGGCGTGCAACCCTCCCACCCGAATCGACCCGCCTCGCCGCGGGAACGTCTGGCGAACGCGCTCCTGTATCTCTGCACCGACGCACGCCGGGAGAAGGGCGATCTGGCCAAGTTCGCCGAGGCGGCGTTCGCGGGCGGAGTCGACATCATCCAGCTCAGAGACAAGGGATCGGCGGGCGAGGCCCAGTTCGGCCCGCTGGAGGCCAAGGCCGAGCTCGGCGCGCTCGCCGAGTTGAAGGCCGCCGCGCGCAGGCACGGCGGCCTGGTCGCGGCGAACGATCGCGCCGACATCGCCCTCGCCTCGGGCGCCGACGTGCTGCATCTCGGCCAGGCCGACCTCCCGCCCTGGTACGCGCGCCGGATCCTCGGACCGGACGTGGTGATCGGACGATCCACGCACAATCGCGCGCAGGCCGGACTCGCCGCGATCGATGAGCACATCGATTACTTCTGCACCGGCCCCATCTGGGCGACCCCGACCAAACCCGGCAGGCAGGCGGCCGGTCCCGAACTGGTCCGATCGACGGCGGATGCCCATCCCACCCGGCCTTGGTTCGCGATCGGCGGGATCAACGCCGACAACCTCGCGCAAGTGCTGGAGGCCGGGGCGAAGCGGGTCGTCGTGGTGCGCGCGATCACCGAGGCCCGCGATCCGGAAGCCGCGGCGCGCGAACTCAAAACGGCCCTGCTCGCGAACGCGTGAGCGCAGCGGTCAGGACAGCACCTGCCCGCGGGTGAACGAAAGCGCGGTCTCCACCGCGGTGTTTCCGCTCTGCGCGGGCTCGACGACCTGCGCGTCCGGCTCGTCGATGATCCTGGCGTAGTCGCCAGGACCGGCTGGATCCGAGTGCAGCCAGACGAACCCGAGATCGGCGAGGTCCAGCGTGCGCGGCAGCGCGGCGGCCACGGCGCGGTCCTCGCCGATCTCGGCGAGCAGCACCCGTGCGGGTGCGGCGCGCAGGGTGGGCCAGGATGCGGCGAAGCCCGGATGCAGAGGACGGGCCTCCACCTCGTCCTCCGGGACCCACGCCAGCTCGGTGCTCTCGCGATTCCCCGTGGTCGGCAGGGTCATGACCGCGTCGGCGACGACCGTCGTATAGGTCCAGCCGCTCAGGGCCGACGCCGTCACCCGCTCGGCGCGCACCCGGATGTCGTCGGCATCGATCCCCGCCTCCTCCCATGCCTCGCGCACAGCCGCGTGCACGGGCGTCTCATGGCTGTCGCGTGCCCCGCCGGGCAACGCCCATGTTCCGCCCTGATGGCTCCAGGGGGCGCGGTGTTGCAGCAGTACCGCCGAACCGCCGTCGGCGAGCGGAGCGCGCAGGAGAAGTCCGGCGGCGCCGAAGCGACCCCAGTGCCGCAATCCGTCGGGGCCACGCGACCAACCGTCACCGTCACCACGCATCTCGTACCCATCCTCGTCCAGCTACGACACTGTCCCGCCCCGCTTCCTCCCAACCGGGGGTGTTTCACACGCCGCGGCGCCCGTACGACCACAATAAACTCCGCACCAATACGCACGGGTGGACCGGATATACGGTCGAGCCGTCGAAAAAACCGCGTTTGCGGCCCAAACTGGGGAGGTGGACATGGCTAGCTCCGAGCCGACGACGGCCGAACTCCGGCCGTCGTCCGCGCCCGAGCCCGCCGGTCGGGACGATCCGGGCGGGCTGAGCGTCGCGGTGGTTCGCGAACGCATCGACCTGGCCAACTTGCTCTCGTTCGCCAATTCCTCACCGGGACGGCTGATCGCGCTCGGACTGCTGCTCATCGGCCTGTGCCTGGCCGCGGGTTCGGTGACCGCCGCGACGGTCGGCGACCGCCAGCAGAGCCTGGACGTCTTGCTCTACAACACCGAACCGGACGCCCACTCCGCACATCGGCTCTACACCTCGCTGTCGATCGCCGACGCCGCCGCCAGCACGGCCTTCATCGCGGGCGGGCTGGAACCGCAGGCGGTGCGGGATCGCTACACGCAGGCGATGGGCGAGGCGGCCGCGGAATTGGTGACCCAGTCCGACCGCGCCGTCGGGCCGAACGCGGCGAGCGATCCGGATTCCCGGCTGCGCACCGGCATAGTTACCGGGCTGCCGGTGTACTCGGGTCTGGTGGAGACCGCACGGACGAACAATCGCAGCGGATATCCGGTCGGGGCCGCGTATTTGAGCGAGGCGTCCAACCAGATGCAGACGACGCTGCTCCCGATGGCCGAGGAATTGCACAATCATCGCTCGGCGGCGGTGACGGCCGCGCAGCGCAACCACGTGCGGCCACCGTGGCCCGCGATCGGCCTGCTGATCCTCACCCTCGGCGTGCTGGTCTGGGTCCAGCGGGATCTGGCGCGTCGCTGGCGGCGGGTGCTCAATCCGGGCCTGCTGCTCGCCTCGGCCGCCATGCTGATCCTGCTGGCATGGACGGTGATCGCGGGCTCGGTGTCGGCGACGTCGATGATCAGCGCACGCGACGACGGCGCGGTGCCCTCCTCGCGGCTGACCGAGAGCCGGATCCTGGCCCAGCAGGCGCGGGCGGCGGAGACGTTGAAGCTGGTGCGCCGGGACGCGACCGGCGACTACGACCGCACCTACGACGCGGACATCGAGCGGCTGGCCGATCTGATCGGCAACTACCCGGATTCCGCGCCCGCGGCGGGCGAGGTGCGCAACGCCGTTCCGGCGCTGGCTCGCTGGCGGGTGGCGCATCAGCGCATGAACGACGCGCTGGCGAAGGGCGATTTCAACAGCGCGGCCGCGGTGACGACCGGCCCCGGCTCCGCGGACGCCACCGCGCAGGTGGAGGCGCTGGACCGTTCACTCGAGCAAGGCATCGCGCAGACCCGGGACACGCTGCGCGACGAGATCTCCCAGGCGGCACGGGTCCTGGACTTCTTGGGAGCGGGAGCGATGGTGCTCGGCATTCTGGCGGCGGTCTATGTGGGACTAGGCATGTGGCCCCGGCTCCGGGAGTACCGATGAGATCCGCGCGCGGCATTCTGGTAGCCGTCGTCCTGGTGGTGGCACTGGCGAGCGGCTGCGCGAGCGATTCCAGCGCGCCGCTGCCGACCAAGACGCCGAAGTACACCGATCCTCCGCTGCCCGCGAAAGCCGTACCGGTGCTCACTGATTCGCCGGTCCCGCCGCCGCCGGGCACACCGCGGTGCGGGGACCCGACCGCCAGCCTGCGCCCGACCGTAGCGGGCGCCGCCGCGCGCGGCCCGGCGATCGACGCGATCCGGGCGCGGGGCAGGCTGCTCGTCGGGCTGGACACGGGCAGCAATCTGTTCAGCTATCGCGACCCGGTCTCGGGCGCCATCGTCGGCTTCGACGCCGACATCGCCCGGGAGGTGGCCCGCGACCTGCTCGGCAGTCCGGATCTGATCGAGTTCCGCAGCCTCGGCTCCGCCGAGCGTGAGACGGCGTTGCAGAACCGCACCGTCGACCTGGTCGCCAAGACCATGACGATCAACTGCGAGCGGCGCGAGAGGGTCGCGTTCTCCACCGTCTACCTGCACGCGAATCAGCGGGTGCTCGCGGTGAAGAACTCCGGGATCCGAAGCCTGGCCGACTTGGCCGGCCGTCGGGTATGCATCGTTTCCGGCACCACGTCGCTGGAGCACATGCGCCGCGAGCAACCTGCCGCGACCATCCTCACCGTGCCGAGCTGGGCCGACTGCCTGGTCGTCCTGCAACAGCGCCAGGTCGACGCGGTCAGCACCGACGACGCCGTCCTCGCGGGTCTGGCGGCGCAGGACCCGTACACGGAGTTGGTCGGCGGCAGTATCAGCGAGGAGCCGTACGGCATCGGCATGCCCAAGGGCAACGACGATCTCGTCCGCTTCGTCAACGGCACGCTGGAACGGATCCGTAACGACGGCACGTGGGTCGGGCTGTACCAGAAATATCTCACCGTCCTCGGCCCCGTTCCCGCCCCACCCGCTCCTACCTATCAGGATTGACAGGCCAATGAGCACACGGCCGGCTCCCGAGCCCGACCCGGGCGAATCCGCCCCGGGACGGCCCGGTTCGGCGGATGTGTTCGAGGACGGGGTCACCGGGCCGCATGAGCATCGTCCAGGGGCCGCACCGGAGCCGCTGCGCACAGACCACGAGCCGCCCTCGAATCAGGACGCAACCGGTGTGGCTGGTCGGTCGAAACCGCAGGCCGAGAACGACCCGGACGCGACCCGCATGCAGGTGCATCGCCTGGACACGACCGCGGGCACGGTCGCCTGGAACCGCGAGCCGGACGACGAACGGTCCGGAAGGCCGCAGCCACCGGCCCCCGACCTGGACGTCGCGGAACCAACGCTCGCTGCCGGGGCCGACGACGGCCCGGGCACGGAGGTGGCACGCGACGAGCGGGGTACGGCAGCGCGGACCGAGGCAGCGGGGCAGGAAGGCACTCGCCGAACGGATTCCGACCCCACATCGGCGCCGCTGCGCACCTCCGGACGCAGCGTGCGCACCGCGCGAACCCGTCCGGTGGTGCGGCGGCTCGGCGCGGGACTGGTGCCGATCCCGACGGTGACGCCCGCCGACCCGCGCGACGCGGTGCTCACCGACGCGGTGGTCTCCGAGGGCAGGCGATTCTGCTGGCGCTGCGGCAAACCCGTCGGCCGGGCGACCGCGACCAGGCCCGCGACCACGGCGGGTACCTGCGCGACCTGCGACGTGCCCTTCGACTTTCGCCCCACCCTGCACGCGGGCGACATGGTGGCGGGGCAGTACGAGATCCAGGGTTGCATCGCCCACGGCGGACTGGGCTGGATCTACCTGGCCATCGACCGCAATGTCAGCGACCGCTGGGTCGTGCTGAAGGGCCTGCTGCACACCGGCGACGCCGAAGCGCAGGCGGTGGCCATGTCCGAACGTCAATTCCTCGCCGAGATGGCGCATCCCAGCATCGTCAAGATCTACAACTTCGTCGAGCACACCGGCGACGACGGCACACCGGTCGGCTACATCGTCATGGAGTACGTGGGCGGCCAGTCGCTGCGCGACATCCTCGACGCCTACGAACGCCCGCGGCGCATGCCGGTCACCGAGGCCATCGCCTACCTGCTGGAAATCCTGCCCGCGCTGGACTACCTGCACTCGACCGGATTGACCTACAACGACCTCAAACCCGACAACATCATGGTCACCGAGGACCAGGTCAAGCTGATCGATCTCGGCGCCGTCACCACCATCGAGGCCTACGGAAACCTCTACGGCACCAGAGGATTCCAGGCGCCGGAGCTCGCGCGCACCGGCCCGACCATCGCCTCGGACATCTACACGGTGGGGCGCACGCTGGCCGTGCTCACCTTGCACATGCCCTCCGAGCACGGGCGTTACCTCGACGGACTTCCCGAGCCCGCCGACGAGCCGGTGCTGGCACGCTACGAGTCCTTCCACCGTCTGCTGCTGTGCGCCACCGACCCGGACCCGCAGCGCCGATTCCCCTCCGCCCGGGCGATGTCGGCCCAGTTGTCGGGCGTGCTGCGCAAGATCCTCGCGCTGGAGACCGACACCGAGCACCCGCAGCTGTCGGTGGTCTTCACGCCGCCACGGGCCAGTTTCGGTACCGAGGAGCTGATCAGCCAGACCGACGCCTACACCGACGGCCGACCCCGCAGCAGCGGATTGGACGCCCTCGACGTGGTGGCAGGGCTGCCGATCCCGCTGCTCGACCCGGCCGAACCGTCGGCGCCCCTGCTCGCGGCCGCGGTGCATCCGGAACCAGCCCACGCGTTGGAGGCGCTGCGGCACGCCCGAGACCGAGCCGAGTCCGACCCCGGCAACGCTCCGGAGACGCTCGACCTGGAACTCACCCTCGCCGAGGCGCGCGTGCGGCTCGATCTGCGCGAGTCCGCCACGGTCTTGGACCTGCTCGCGCGGCTGCCCGAACGGGAATGGCGGGTGAGCTGGTATCGCGGTATGGCCGAATTGCTCGACCGGGAGTACGAGCGCGCTTTCACGAATTTCGACGAGGTCTTCCGGGTGCTCCCCGGTGAGATCGCACCCCAGCTCGCCATCGCCGCCACGGCCGAACTCGTGCTCCAGCACTGGGATTCACCCGACCCCGAACAGTGGCGCGCCTACGCCGAGAAGGCATACGAGACCGTCTGGCGCACCGACCGCACCGTGGTCAGCGCTGCCTTCGGGCTGGCCAGGCAACTGGCCGCGGACGACCAGGTGGACGAGGCGGTGCAGGCGCTGGACGCCGTGCCCGCCGCGTCGCGGCATTTCACCACCGCGCGGATGACCGCCGTACTGCTGATGCTCACGGCCGCGCCGGTGGCCGACCTCGACGAGGCCACCCTGCACATCTCGGCGTCGCGGGTGCTGAGCCTGCCCGCGGGCGAGAGTCGCGCGGTGCAGATGCGGGTGCTGGTACTCGGCGCCGCCCTGGCGTGGCTCCAGGCGGGCAACACGCCGAAGCGCCCCGATGCCACGCTGTTCGGCGCGCCGTTCACCGAACGCGAGCTCAGGGCGGGCACCGAGGCGGGCCTGCGCTCGCTGGCTCGGGGAGCGCCCAATCGCAAGCATCGCTACGCGCTGGTCGACCTGGCCAACGTGATCCGCGCGAAGACCTGGATCTAATCGAGCCGGTCGACCACCTGCCGTGCGGCGCGGGCGATCGCCAGTTCCTCATTGGTCGGCACCACGAGGACCGCGACCGGCGCGTCGGGCGGGGAGATACGCCGCGCGCCACGGTTTTCGGCGGTGTTGGCCGCCGGGTCAACCTCGATGCCGAACCGGGTGAGGCCCGCGAGGGCATCGGCGCGCACCTGCGGGCTGTTCTCCCCCACTCCGGCGGTGAAGGTGATCGCGTCGACGCCGCCGAGTTCGATCAGGTACGCCCCGAGGTAGCGGCGCAACCGATGGATGTACACGTCGTAGGCGAGCCGGGCGGCCTCGTCACCGTCGGCGATGAGGCGGCGTAGTTCGCGGAAATCGTTCACGCCGGACAGCCCCTTGATGCCGGAGTCCCGGTTGAGCAAGGTGTCGATCTCATCGATGTCCATGTGCGCGGATCGGGCCAGATGCGCCACGATGCCGGGGTCGAGATCGCCGGACCTGGTGCCCATCACCAGACCTTCCAGCGGGGTGAGTCCCATGCTGGTGTCGACCGGACGCCCGCCGCGGATGGCGGAGGCCGACGCGCCGTTGCCCAGGTGGAAGACGATCTGGTTCAGCTCGGCAGGGTCGCGCCCGAGCAGTTGCGCCACGCAGCCGGACACGTACTCGTGCGACGTGCCGTGAAAACCGTACTTCCGGATGCCGTGCGCGGCGGCCACTTCGGCGTCGATGGCGTAGGTCTTCGCGGCGGCGGGCAGGCCGTGGAAGAACGCCGTGTCGAAGACGGCGACCTCCGGCACTCCCGGCAGCAGCGCACGCGCGCTCTCGATCCCGGCGACGTTGGCCGGATTGTGCAGCGGCGCCAGCGAAGCGAGTTCGGTGATCGCGGCGACCACGTCGTCATCGATCAGCGTGGGCCGGTAGAACACCTCGCCGCCGTGCACCACCCGGTGCCCGACGGCCCGCACACCCTCTCGGACCAGATCGTGGCCCGTCGCGGCGAAGGTGTCGAAGACCAGCCGCAGCCCGGCGGCGTGGTCGGCGATCGGCTCACGACGCTCGGTGGTCGAGCCGTCGGCGCGATGCACGATCCCGCCCTCGTCCTCGCCGATGCGCTCGACCATCCCGGACGCCGCGACCACGCTCGAATCCGGATCCACGAGCTGGTATTTGATGGACGAGGAGCCGGAGTTGATCACCAGCACCATGCCCTCGGCCGTCTTGCTCATCCCGCCTCCTGTGTCCCGCGCGGCGCCCGCACCCGGCGGGCTCGCCGCACTCGCACGGCAACCACGATCACGACGCGATCATTCCGCGTCGCCCGCTCGCGGCGGCATCAGCTGTCCTGCGCCTGGATGGCGGTAATCGCCACGGTGTTGACGATGTCGGCCACCAGCGCGCCGCGGGACAGATCGTTGACCGGCTTGCGCAGCCCTTGCAGCACCGGGCCGATCGCGATCGCGCCCGCGCTGCGCTGCACCGCCTTGTAGGTGTTGTTGCCGGTATTGAGGTCGGGAAACACGAACACCGTCGCGCGCCCGGCGACTTCGGAATCGGGCAGCTTGGTATCGGCGACAGTCGGTTCGATCGCGGCGTCGTATTGGATCGGCCCTTCCACCGGCAGCTCCGCCGCGCGCTCACGCACCAGCTTGGTCGCCACGCGCACCTTGTCCACATCCGCCCCGCTGCCCGATTCGCCGGTCGAGTACGACAGCATCGCGACCCTGGGTTCGATGCCGAAGCGGTCGGCGGTCGCCGCGGAGGAGATCGCGATGTCGGCCAGTTGCTGAGCGCTGGGGTCCGGCACGACCGCGCAGTCGCCGTACGCGAGGACCCGGTCGGCCAGGCACATGAGGAACACGCTGGAGACGGTGGAGACCCCCGGCACCGTTTTGATGATCTCGAGCGACGGCCGGATGGTGTGCGCCGTGGTGTGCGCCGCACCCGAGACCATGCCGTCGGCGATCCCCTTGTACACCATCATGGTGCCGAAATACGAGATGTCGGCGACGGTTTCGCGCGCCCGCTCCAGCGTCATGCCCTTGTGTTTGCGCAGTTCGGCGTACTCGGCGGCGAACTCGCCCAGGTAGCCGGAGCTGCGCGGGTCGAGCACCTCCGCGGCGGAGATGTCCACCCCCAGTTCGGCGGCGCGGGCGCGCACGGCGGTCTCGTCGCCGAGGATGACCAGGTCGGCGATCTTGCGCTGGAGCACCCGGCCCGCCGCACGCAGGATGCGGTCGTCGTCGCCCTCCGGCAGCACGATGCGCTTGCGATCGGCCCGCGCGCGCTCGATGAGCTGGTACTCGAACATCTGCGGCGTCACCACCGAGCTGGGCGGAACGTCGATGCGCCGCAACAGCTCCGCGGCGTCCACGCGCTGTTCCATCAGCGCGAGGGCCGTGTCGACCTTGCGCGGGTTGCCCGCGGACATGCGACCACGGGTGCGGTACGCCGCGCCCGCCGTGTCGTAGGTGCCGAGATCGGTGGTGAGGATCGGCAGCTTGGGCTTGAGGCCGGTCATCAGCCGCGCCACCGCGGGATGCGGCAGCAGGCCGCCGTTCATGATGATGCCCGACAATGACGGAAAGCCCTCGGCCTCATGCGCGTTGACGACGCTGAGCAGCACATCCGAGCGGTCGCCAGGGGCGATCACGACGACGCCCTCGACCAGCCGCTCCAGGATGTGCTCGGCCGTCATGCCGCCGACCATGACTTTCAGCGCCTCGCGGTGCAGCAACTCCGGATCGCCGCTGTACATCTCGCCGCCGACGGCCGTGCACAGCTCGGCCATGGTGGGCGCGATCAGCAGCGGGACCTCGGGCAGCGTCCACGACGGGACGCCGAAATCGCGCAGCGCCGCGCACACCTCCTCCAGTCGCTCCGGGTCGCAGCGATTGGCGATGATGGCGACCAGCTGCGCGTGCTCGTGCGACAGCTCGGCCGCGCACAGCTCGGCCAGCTGCTTCACCTCGGCCGGGGTGCGGTCCGCGCCGCGCACCACCAGCAGCACCGGTGCACCCAGATTGACCGCGATCCTGGCGTTGAAGCGCAGTTCGCTGGGGCTGGCCACGTCGGTGTAGTCGCTGCCGACCACGACCACCGCGTCGCACATCTTCGCGACCTCGTGGAAGCGCATGACGATCTCGCTGATCGCGGCGTCCGGGTCGGCGTGCACCTGCTCGTAGGTGGTGCCGATCGCCTGCGCGTAGTCGATGTCGGCCGTACTGTGCTCGAGCAGCAGCTCGAGAATGTAGTCGGGCCCGGTGGTCGAGCGCGTGATCGGACGGAACACCCCGACCCGCGCGGTCGTCGCGCACAGCATCTGCAGTACCCCGAGAGCCACCGTCGATTTACCGGTGTCGCCTTCGGGAGAGGCGATGTACACGGCGGATGGAGCGTTGTCGGCCATGACCGAGAGCTTAGTGAACCGGCGGCTACCGGGCCGTGCCACGCGACGGTCGGCACCGGCCGCGTGACCCGGGCCTCTCCCGCTCGAGAGCGGGTCCAGCGCGACGCGGACCTGCTCGGGGCGAGTCCCGACGCGACGGGTTCGCCGCGACAACGAGAGCGCGAGCAGCGCCGCCTCCCGAAGCCGCCGTGGCCGTTGCCGCTCGCCGCTATAGTCCGGGCATGGCTGAGCAATTTCCGGATCGGCAGTGGGGTTCGCGCACCAACCTATACGCCCGCGCGGCAAGTAGATTCGCGGCTACGAAGCTCGGTTCCCGGCTCGTCCGCGCCCTCACCCCGCTGGACCGGGCGGTCCTGGAACGCACCCACGCCAAATACACCGTGCTCGGACCGATCGGCGCGCCGGTCATCCTGCTCACCACCATCGGTCGCAAATCCGGCCGACCGCGCACGCAGCCGCTGCTGTACGTGCACGACGGCGACACGCTCTACGTGATCGGCAGCAATTTCGGCCAGGCCCATCACCCCGCCTGGACCGCCAATCTGCTGGCGAACCCCAAGGCGACAGTCGCCATCGCGGGTCGGCGCCTCGAGGTAACCGCCACCCCCGTCGAGGATCCGGATAAAACCGCCATCTTCCAGCGCTTCGTCGACATCACCGGCGCCTACGCCGCCTACCGCTCCCGAACCACCCGCGACCTGCGCATCTTCGCCCTCCGCCGGGCGTGATCGCGCGAGTGGCACACCGTCGCGGCCGAGAAGGCCACCGCGTGGTGTGCCGGTCGGGAAACGTCAGGCCAGCGCGCGCAGGCGGGGGGCCAGGTCGCGTTGGAAGAGGTCGAGGAAGCGCCGCTGGTCGTGGCCGGGGGCGTGGAAGACCAGGTGGTTGAGGCCGGCGTCGAGGTAGGGCTTGATCTGTTCGACCGCTTGGTCGGGGTCGCTCGCGACGATCCAGCGCTTGGCGATCTGTTCGATCGGCAGCGCGTCGGCGGCGGCCTCCATCTCGATCGGGTCGGTGATGCTGTGCTTCTGTTCCGCGGTGAGCGAGAGCGGTGCCCAGAAGCGGGTGTTCTCCCGGGCCAGTTCCGGGTCGGTGTCGTAGGAGAGCTTGATCTCGATCATCCGATCGATGTCCTCCACGCCGCGTCCGGCCTTCGCCGCGCCCTCGGCGACCGCGGGCATCAGCTTCTCGGTGTAAAGATCCATGCCCTTGCCCGAGGTGCAGATGAACCCGTCACCCGCGCGCCCGGCGTATCGCGCGACCAGCGGGCCGCCCGCCGCGACGTAGATCGGGATGCCACCCTTGGGCACGTCGTAGATGGAGGCGCCGACGGTCTTGTAGTACTGCCCGTCGAAGTCGACGCGGTCGCCGGTCCACAGGGCGCGCATCAGGTCGACCGCCTCGCGCAGACGCGCGAAACGCTCCTTGAACTCCGGCCATTCGCCGGTGTACCCGGTGGCGATCTCGTTGAGCGCCTCGCCGGTGCCGACGCCGAGCATGACCCGCTCCGGATACAGGCAGCCCATGGTGGCGAACGCCTGGGCGATCACCGCGGGGTTGTAGCGGAAGGTGGGGGTGAGCACCGAGGTGCCGAGTTGGATGCGCTTGGTGCGCTCGCCGACCGCGGCCAACCAGGCCAGCGAGAACGGCGCGTGCCCGCCCTTGTGCCGCCACGGCTGGAAGTGGTCGCTCACGGTGGCGCTGTCCAGGCCGTGTTCCTCGGCCAGCACCGCGATCTCCACGAGTTCACGCGGACCGAACTGCTCCGCCGATGCCTTGTATCCGAGCTTGAGTCCGCTCATCTGCCACGCTCCTCGCGTTTCGTTTCGCTGCCATCGCGATCCGTCATCGACAGTAGCCAACGCTGCCGCCGCCCCTGCCGATGGCCCGGCGCGGATGATCTTCGCAGTGGGGCGATCGCAGGCCCACCTCGACCGGCCGTAACAGGAGAACGCCGTGCCGGGGGTGGAATGTTTCTGCGGCCGAAGATGCCGACGGCACCGGCCCGGCCGGTCGTGCCGGTTTCGGTCGCGGGGCGATAGCGGATAATGGCCCGCGTGACCGCAGACGACGAGCCGATCCTGTCCTACTTGACCGATATGGACGGCGTGCTGGTGCACGAGGACCACCTCATCCCGGGCGCCGACAAGTTCCTCGCCGAACTGCGCGCCAACGAGACGCCGTTCCTGGTGCTGACGAACAATTCGATCCGCACCCCGCGCGATCTCCAGGCGCGGCTGCGCCACACCGGCCTGGACATCCCGGAAGAAGCGATCTGGACCTCCGCGCTGGCCACCGCTACCTTTCTGAGCGAACAGCGGCCGAACGGAACCGCCTACGTGGTGGGCGAATCCGGGCTCACCACCGCCTTGCACGAGATCGGCTATGTGCTGACCGACAGCGATCCGGACTACGTCGTGCTCGGCGAGACCCGCACGTACTCCTTCGAGGCGATCACCACCGCGATCCGGCTGGTCGAGCGAGGGGCCCGTTTCATCGCGACGAACCCGGACCCGACCGGGCCGTCCCGCGAAGGTTCGCTGCCCGCGACCGGCTCGGTGGCCGCGCTGATCACCCGCGCGACCGGCCGCGAACCGTACTACGTCGGCAAGCCGAACCCGCTGATGATGCGCTCCGCATTGCGTCGCATCGGCGCGCACTCCCAGTCCTCGGTGATGATCGGCGACCGGATGGACACCGATGTCATCTCGGGGCTGGAAGCGGGCATGCGCACCATCCTGGTCACCTCCGGCATCTCCACCCGCGCGTCCTTCGAGGCCTACCCCTACCGGCCCACGATGGTGGTGGACTCCGTCGCCGACCTGATCGGCAAGACCAAGTCCCCGTTCACGGCCTGATCTGGTGCGCGGGCCGACAGCCGCCCACCAGATCAGGGCTGGACGCTTCCGGTCCGAACACCGTCACGCGCACCGATCGGCCGTGATGCGTGATTCCTTCTGCGTCCGAGCCATTCGAGGAAATCCCGCCCTCAGTCGGCGTCGGTGGTGATCGCGTCCATCGCGGCGGACAGCTTCGTGAGCACCTCGACGGTGCGCACGAGCTGCTCGGGGCCGAGTTCGTCCGCGAGCCGTTCGGACATCACTTTGTGCTGCGGGTCGATGCGGCGGACCGCGGCCAGCCCCGCGTCGGTGACTGCGACGAGTTTCGCGCGGCGGTGCGCGGGGTTGGGACGGTATTCGGCCAGTCCCTTGTCCACCAGCAGATCCGCGATGCGCTGCACGCTCTGGCGGGTGATGCCCATTTCGCGGGCGATCCCGGCGACGGGCAGCGGCGTCCGCAACACCGCGCCCAGCACCTGCCACCAAGCGGCGGTGAGACCCGCCGGTCGCGCCAGTTCCTCGGCCACCGCGAGGAACTGACCGTTCAAACGGAACGACGTGATCGCCGCCGTGGCGAACAGCTCCTGTTCACCGGTCATGCCGAGCCTCCGATATCCCTCGCTCACGCATGCTGCGCGTCGTACTCCGCGAGCACCGCCCACCCGGCCGGATCGGCGTGGGCGAACAATCGGTACCAGCCGTCGAGCACATGCGGCTCGTACACCCCGAGCCTGCCGAGCACCTCGCGCGCGAATTCGAACGGCGCGCTCGCACTGGCGGTGATCACGTCCCCGTCGGTGACGGCAGGCTCGTCGACATAGTGCTCGGCGCCCGAATACCCGCTGTAGAGCAGGAATTCCGCGACATTGCTGGTGTGCCTGCGCGTATCGAGCAGGCCCGCCTCGGCCAAGCCGAACGTCGCCCCGCAGATCGCGGCGACCGGAACACCCGCGTCCACGAACTCGCGCGCCTTGTGGGCGAACGGCTCCAGCTCCGGCCCCTCCCAGGTCTCGGCGCCCGGCAGGATCAGCATCGCGCTGTCGGCGGGCGTGAGATCGGCGAGCACGAGGTCCGGCACGATGCGCATCCCGCCCATCGTTGTGATCGGTTCCGCCGTCGGGCCGACGGTCCGCACCTGCCAGGTTCCCGGCTCCCGATGCCAGCTCGACTTGTTGATGTGCGCGGTGGCCGCGCCCACCTCCCAGTCGGCGAGCGTGTCGTAAACGGCCATGTGCACTGTCTTCGTGGTCATGACAGTATCCTGTCATAATTGACAACATACTGTCAATCCTCGCAGCGCCGTCGAACGCCGGGTAGGAAGCACGACGCCTGGGCGAACCGGGAACTACGCTGAGTGCATGCGGATCTCGGTGGCGGCGGACGAGTGGGCCGGGGTGGCTCGGGAGCTGGTCGAGGAGCTGGGCAAGCGCGGCCACGAGATCGTGCCGCACGGCGCGCTATCGGACGAGGAACGCGACGACTGGGCGTGGGCAAGCGAAGCGGCGGCCCGCGACGTCGCCTCCGGCCGGGCCGATCAGGCCGTCGTTTGCTGCTGGACCGGTACCGGCGCCTCGATCGCGGCCAACAAGGTCGCCGGCGTCCGCGCCGCCCTCTGCGCGGACGCCTCGACCGCGGCCGGCGCCCGCACCTGGAACGACGCCAACGTCCTGGCCCTGAGTCTGCGTTCGACCTCCAGCGCCGAACTCCGCGAAATACTGGACGCGTGGTTCACGACCGAACCCAGCTCCGCCCCCGACGACCAGGCCAACATCGCCCATCTCGCCGAGATGGAACGGCGCTCCTGACACGCCGCACAGCTGCCCGAGATTCCCCTGACCCCTTGCCCGCGCGCGGCGGGATCAGGAGAGGGCGTGCTCGAGATCGGCGAGGAGGTCTTCGACGTCTTCCAAGCCCACCGAGATACGGACGACGCCGTCGGTCAGGCCGATGGTGGCCCTGCCTTCGGGGCCCATGGCGCGGTGCGTGGTGGTCGCCGGGTGCGTGATCAGGGTCTTGGCGTCACCGAGGTTGTTGGAGATATCGACCACGCGCAACCGGTTGAGAACCTCGAAAGCGCGCTTCTTCGCCTCGTGCTCGGGGGCGTTGAGCTCGAAGGTAACCACGGTGCCGCCCGCGCTCATCTGGCTGGTGGCCAGGGCATACTGCGGATGCGACGCCAAGAACGGGTAGCGCACCCAGCTGACCGCCTGATGATCTTCCAGGAAGCGGGCGATACGCAGGGCGGCCTCCGCCGAATGGCGTATCCGCAGCGGCATCGTCTCGAGGCCCTTGAGCAGCGTCCACGCGTTGAAGGGGCTCAGCGCGGGGCCGGTATGACGCATCAGCGTTTTCACCGGACCGTCGATGTAGTCCTTCGCGCCCAGGATCGCCCCGCCGAGCACCCGACCCTGCCCATCGATGTGCTTGGTGCCCGAGTAGACCACCACGTCGGCGCCGAGCTCGAAGCCGCGTTGCAGCAGCGGAGTGGCGAACACGTTGTCGAGCACGACTTTCGCGCCCGCCGCGTGCGCCAGCTCGGTCACCCGGCGCACATCGACCAAGGTCTGCATCGGATTGGCCGGCGTCTCGAAGAACACCGCCTGGGTGGGCACCGACAGCGCCTGCTCCCACTGGTCGAGGTCCTCGCCGTCGACGAAGACGGTCTCCACGCCCCAGCGCGGCAGGATCTCGTTGCACACCACGAAGCACGAGCCGAACAGGCTGCGCGCGGCGACGAGCCGGTCACCCGCCTTCAGCAGCGCGCCCAGCGCGGTGAACACCGCGGACATGCCACTCGCGGTCGCGAAGCACGCTTCGGCGCCGTCGATCAGGCGCATCCGCTCCTCGAACATGGCCACCGTCGGGTTGCCGTAGCGGGAGTAGACGAAGTGCTCGACCTCGCCGGTGAACGCGGCCTCGGCGGCCTCGGCGCTCTCGTAGACGAAGCCGGAGGTCAGATAGAGCGCCTCGGCGGTCTCCTCGAAACCGGAGCGCCGCAGCCCGCCGCGCACGCCCAGCGTCGCGGGGCCGACGCCGTCGGGCAGCGGCTTGTCGAACGCGCCGCCGGTGATCACGACTGCCGCCAGGGCAGTCCGAGGGCGCGCCAGCCGGCGCCGCCGCGATGCCCGAATTCGTCGAGAGGGCCTTCGAAGCCCTCGAGCACGTTGTAAGAGGTGCGGTAGCCCGCCGACGTGGCGGCGATCGCGGCGCCCACCGAACGCTGACCGGAGCGACAGAGGAAGACGACGGGGGCCTCGGGGTCGTGGCCGTCGAGCGCCTGCTTCAAATGCTCGACGAAGGCCTCGTTGCGGGCGCCCGTGGAATCGACCCACTCGATCAGCACGGTCGGCCGTTCGATCGAACTCGTGTCGGGGACGCCGACGAACTTCCATTCCGCTTCTGTCCGCACGTCCACGAGGACGGCGTCGGGATTGTCCCGCAACAGTTCCCATGCCTGCTGCGGAGTGATGTCACCGGCATAACTCATGTGCACCTCCTGCGAATCCGCACTTGCCGCGCCCGGGACCGAGGCGCCGCCAGGTCGTCACCCGGAGCACCCCACCGCGGAGGAGGGTTGCCGACCAGTAATGCCGGGGCTTGACACTGGTTCTCATGACCTTCGACTGAGATTGCACCGACCCGGGTCATCGTGTCAAACGATGGCTCACACTGCGGGAACGCTCAGGTGCAGACCAGCCACTTGTCGCCGGATCTGGTGAGAATCCAGGTGGAGGTGGCCGCCCTGCCGTCCACCGTCGTGGTGACGGTCGCCTTGCCCCGGTCGCCGTCCACCATCGGCGGGTCGATTTTCGCGATCTCGACGGGCTTTCCGGCGCCGTCCTGTCCCGCCAGGGGCGAGCGGTCGGCGTCGAATCCTTGGCACGCGGTGCCGGGCGGCGGCACGATGTCGCTCCGGTTGGAGCCGTCGACGAAGTTGCGCACGGCCGCCACGATGCGGTCGGCTTCTGTGACATTTTTCTCAGCGGGCGACAGCACGCCACCGAGCACGATCGCGATCAGCACGATCACCGCGACCACCGCTGCCGCGACGAACGGGGCCGCGGAGCGCTTGTCGGTCTGATCGACCCGGATGATCTCGTCCTCGCCCGCGGTCGGCTGCTGTTCGGTCATGGCTCGATGATCCCTGGTCGGCGCCGGTATCGAGCGCTCGGCCCCCGGCTCGAGACAGTGGCGGCGCGGACCAGCTGCGGGCGGGGCGCGATAGGCGGCGCGGGAGCGGGTAAGCGAGGAATGTGACATGCGATGGCATCCGCCGAGTTCACGCACCGACGCGGGGCGGTATGGACCATCCCGATAGAATCGCGGGACGGCGGCCTGCTGTCATAGCGAATCGGCAGCTCATCGCCGCGGCGAACGGAGCACCGTGCAGCCACGAGCCGGCAACGCCGGCGTCCGCACCGGACGGGTGCGACCGAGCCGGTGCGTCAACTTAGCCTAAGCTAAGCCCAGACGTCATTAATTGTTTCGACCATAAAGGTGCGCGTAAAGAGATGACCGAACAGAGTGAAGTATCGGATGGCGGTGTGCGCGAGCCCTCCGTGGTGACGCAGGCTTCCTCCTCCGGGCCTGACGCGCACACCGCGAGGACCCGCCCGCTGCGCATCGCGATCGTGGGCGCCGGGCCGGCTGGGATCTACGCCGCCGACGCGTTGATGAAGTCCGATGCGGAGGTGAGCATCGACCTGTTCGAGCGCATGCCCGCGCCGTTCGGGTTGATCCGCTACGGCGTCGCGCCCGACCACCCGCGGATCAAGGGCATCATCACCGCCCTGCACAAGGTGCTGGACAAGCCGCAGGTCCGCCTGCTCGGCAACATCGACTACGGCACCGACATCACTCTCGACGACCTGCGGGCCTTCTACGACGCGGTGATCTTCTCCACCGGCGCCAACGCCGACCGGGCGCTGCCCATCCCCGGCATCGATCTCGACGGCTCCTTCGGCGCCGCCGACTTCGTCTCCTGGTACGACGGCCACCCCGACGTCCCCCGCACCTGGCCCCTGGACGCGGAGAAGGTCGCGGTCCTCGGCGTCGGCAACGTCGCGCTCGACGTCGCCCGCGTGCTGGCCAAGACCGGCGACGAGCTGCTACCCACCGAGATCCCGCCGAACGTCTACAAGGGCCTGAAGGAGAACAAGGCCGTCGAGGTCCACGTCTTCGGCCGCCGCGGACCCGCCCAGGCCAAGTTCACCCCGCTGGAACTGCGCGAGCTCGACCACTCCCCCACCATCGAAGTCATCGTCGACCCCGAGGACATCGACTACGACGAGGGCTCCGAAGCCGCGCGCCGTCATTCCAAGCAGGTCGACATGGTCGCCAACACCCTCGAGCAGTGGGCCATCCGCGACGTCGGCAACCGGCCGCACAAACTGTTCCTGCACTTCTTCGAATCCCCCGCCGAAGTGCTCGGCGAGAACGGCAAGGTCGTCGGCCTGCGCACCGAGCGCACCCAGCTCGACGGCACCGGCAACGTCAAGGGCACCGGCGTGTTCAAGGACTGGGACGTGCAGGCGGTGTACCGCGCCGTCGGCTACCTGTCGCAGAACCTGACCCAGCTGCCGTTCGACGACCAGGCGGGCACCGTGCCGAACGAGGCGGGTCGCGTGATCGCCGACGAGAACGCCGACGGCGCCGAGCGCTACCTGCCCGCCACCTACGTCACCGGCTGGATCAAGCGCGGCCCGGTCGGCCTGATCGGCCACACCAAGGGCGACGCCAACGAGACCATCGCCTGCCTGCTGGACGACGCTCCCGGCTTCACCCCGGCCGAGCAACCCGAGCCCGAGGCCGTCACCGAGTTCCTGGAGAGCAAGGGCATTCCGTTCACCACCTGGGCAGGCTGGTACCGCCTCGACGCGCACGAACGCTCGCTCGGCGAGCCGGAGGGCCGCGAGCGGGTCAAGGTCGTCGAGCGCGAGGACATGCTGCGCGCCAGCGAGCCGCACAAGGTCTGATCACACCGCGGTGACCGACGCCGCTGCCACCGCCGCACCCCCGCTGTGGCAGCGGAAATTCCGACACTGAGGCATTCTGTACAAGTGTTCGATGCCCACCTGCACATCTTCGACCCGCGGTTTCCGCTGGCCGAGAACGAGGGCTACCTGCCCGATCCGTTCACCATCGCCGATTACCGCAAGCGCATGTCGCGATACGACATCGGAGGCGGCGCGGTGGTCAGCGGGTCGTTCCAGGGCACGGACCAGAGTTATTTGAAGGCCGCCCTCGCCGAACTCGGCGAGGGCTGGGTCGGCGTCACCCGGCTCGATCTGGACGCCACCGACGAGGAGATCCTCGAACTGGACCGGGTAGGTGTGCGCGCGCTGCGGTTCAACCTCAAGCGCGCGGCCACCGACATCACCGGGATGACGTTGCAGGCGCTGCGCGCCTACGAGCTGGCAGGCTGGCACGTCGAGGTCTACATCGACGGCACCATGCTGGCTTCGCTGCAACCGGTCATCTCCAAGCTGCCCGCGCTGTCGGTCGACCACCTGGGCATGTCCGCGGAAGGCGTGCCCTTCCTGCTCGATCTCGTCGACCGCGGAGCCAAGGTCAAGGCGACGGGTTTCGGCCGGGTCGCGATGAACGTCGCCGACACGCTGCGCCGTATCCACGCGGTGAATCCCGAAGCGTTGATGTTCGGCACCGATCTGCCCGGCACCCGAGCCGGACGCCCGTTCCGGGACTCGGACGTCGATCTGCTCTGTGATGTGGTGGGCACCGACATGCACGCGGTGCTGGAGGACAACGCCCGCGCGTTCTACCGGCTTCCGGCCCGGGAGCGCACCGTCAGCGACGATCCCGCCCCCACGCTGCCGCTGTACCGCCCGGAACCGCCGACTCTCCGGCTGCACCGCGACGAACTCCCGGGAAGCCGTGCGGGAGACACCATTCCGTTCCCCGCCATCGATCGGTAGCGCTCAGACGGCGAAGACGCCGACGATCCAGACACCGATGGCCAGCAGCGCGCCGAAGAGCTCGATCAGGATGGACAGGCCGACGCCCTTCAGCGCGTGTACCGTCGCTTGCCAGGCCTGCTGGTTGACGCGCAGCCGCTGGAGTTCCGAAAGGTACACGCCCAGCACGAAACCGATGAACAGGCCGACCACCGGAATGACGAAGAAGCCGACGACGCCGAGGATCGCGCCGAGCAGGACCGCTCGGTTGGACACTCCCGCGTCCTTCATCTTGCGCCCCGGCCAGGTGTATTTGACGACCCCGGAGAGCACCAGCAGCAGCGTGCTGATCGCGAAAACCGTCCAGGCCGTGGCCCCTCCGGTCAGAAAGGCCCAGACGGCGATCGCGGCGAAGATCAGGATGACGCCCGGCAGGATCGGGACGACGATCCCGACGAGGCCGACCAGAATCGCGAGGGCGGCGAGAAGGGTGTACCACCCCTGATCAGAGAGCGCTTCCACACGTGCAGCCTATAGTGGCCTGCCCCGCGGAGCCGTCATGAGATTCCGCCCACTCAGAGGAACTCGGCGAGTGCTTCGTTGAAGCGCTCCGGTTCCTCCGAGAACGGCGCATGACCGCTGTGCTCGAAGCGCACCGCCTTCGCGTTCGGCAATCGCGCCGCGAGCCATTCGTCGAGCGGACCGGGGAAGATCTTGCTCTGCGCACCGTAGATCAGCAGTGCGGGCACGGTGACCTGGGGCAGAACCTGCCGGAAGTCCGCGAAGGCCATGTCGTACCAGATGGCGCAGGCCGCCGCGGTCGGCGTTTTCGCCGTCTCCGCGTACACCGCGTCGATCACCTCCGGTGGCGGGGTGTCGGCGAAGCATGCCGCGATGAACGGCTTGATCACCGACGGCCGCGCATGCTTCACCGCTTGCACGAAAACCGCGAGATCGCTCTGGGAGTAGCCGCCCTGGAGCGGAAAGTCCCAGCCCGGCGCGTCGAGAAACCGCGGCGACTGGTCCACGAAAACCACCGAATCCAGCCGCTCGCAATCGAAGTGCTGGATGTAGGCGAGGATCACCGCGGTGCCCATCGACCAGCCGACCAAGCACACGTCCTCGAGCGAGAGGTGTTCGAGCAGACTGCGGATGTCCCGTGCGTACTGCGCGAGGGTGTGCCCGTCGTCGGTCTTCCCGGAGGCGCCGTGCCCGCGAAGGTCGAGATTGATCACCCGATTTCGCTCTGCCAGGGCGGGCACGTTCTGCGCCCAGAAGGTGGTGTTCATGGTCCATCCGTGGATGAGCACGACCGGCCGCCCGGCCCCGTGATCCTCGTAGTACATCGGCACACCATCGGGCAGTTCGAAGTACGGCATCGACAACCTCCAGTCCACGAGCAACGGTTTCGCACACGATGGCGCGCATTCGTCGCCGTGGAAAGGCGCCGGTCGGGGGTTGCATCAACGTTGCAGCGCAGCGCGACTCGTTGTCAGGGCGACGGCGCGGTCCTTAGTCTGGTCCCGACGCCGGGACGTCTCCGGGCGGTAGGACACCGCGGCCGATCCGAATACCACGAGGCACACGCTTTTGGTGACAAGGCAGACACACTCGACGCGTGCGGACGTGCGCGCCTCATGGGATCGCGCCCGAGGTCGCGGCCTGCATCCGGACCGGCATCTCCCCGAGGTCGGCCTGACCGACGACGAGGTGCGCACCTGGCGCAGGAATCATCGGATGGCCTCCGTTTGGCCGGTCCTGTTCGCGAGCCTCGAGGGCGCCGCGTTCGAACCGGGCCACGTGCTGTTCGGCGCCGACGCGGACGGGCATCTGCTGTGGGTGCAGGGCGATCCCGCGACCAGACGAGCGGCGGGACGAGCCAATCTCGTCCCCGGAGCGCGCTGGCACGAGACCGAAGCGGGGACCAACGGCGTTGGCACCGCTCTGGCGCTGGGGCGCGCGTTCCAAGTCCGCGGCACCGAGCACTACCTGTCGGTCGCCGCGGACTTCACCTGCTCGGCAGCCCCCATCAGGGATCCCGTGGGCGGCGCGGTGATCGGCGTCGTCGACGTCACCTGCCGACTGCGCGACACGAATGCCCTGGCGTTGCCTCTGGTCACGGCGGCGGCGCGGCTGGCCGAGGCGCATCTTCGTTCGCTCACCTGGCGGCATGACGCCGAGATACGGACCCGCTACCTCGATCGTGTCCTCAGCCGGCTCGGCGACCGTGGCGCCCTGCTGTCACACGACGGCCGGCTGTTGCACGCGTCGCCTCGCGGCTGGCTGCCCGACGTCTGGCCCGCACCACTGGTCGAGGGCGAAACCGAACTGCCCGACGGTCGTCGCGTGGTGCTCGAAAGGCTCGCGCCGGGCGGACCGTTCTCGGTCTGCGCTCTGGCGGGCAGCGTTTCGGGCGAACGGGCGCCGCGCGTGAGCACACTGGGCCGCGCCCGCGCCCTGTTGTGGATGGACGGCGTCGTCCATGAACTCAGTCCTCGGCACAGCGAGCTGGTGGTTCTGCTGCTCGACAATCCCGATGGACTGACCGCGGCGCTGTTGGCCGAAGAGCTGTACGGGACCGGCGGAAAGGCGGTCACGGTACGCGCGGAACTGGCCCGGCTCCGGCGAATCGTCGGATATCGCCTGGTATCGGACCCGTATCGTCTCGACCCGCGAATCCGCGCCGACTTCCGTCAGGTGGAGGACGGTCTCGGGCAGGAATCGGTCAGCGAACTCCGCAGCCGATATCCGGGTCCCTTGCTGCCCGGCTCCCAGGCACCCGGCATCCGGAGAATTCGACATCGGTTGGACAACCGGCTGGCATCCTTCGGTCCTGCTCGGTAGTGCCGGCTTCCGGCGGATGGCGTCTCGCGATTCCCAGTGGTGAGGACCGCGCGGTGAAATCGAGCGGCACAATCGATCTCGGCAACAGCGCTGGTTGAGAGGCGTGCCGGATGGGCGTGTGGGCATGCGGAGGTGGTCGTGACTAGCGGGGAAGCGACTCACCTCGTGGATGGCGAGGCAGCTCCCGAGGGCGGCGCTGTCGAAGACTCGACCAGCGCCCCGGGGCCCGCGACCTCCGCGTCTGAGCGAAAAGACTCCGACATCGCCGCCCAGGCAGCCCGTGTCCTCGCCGATCTGGCACGACACGCGCCCGGTGGAGCCCCCGCAGCCCCCACGTCGAACTCACGCGCGCAGCCCGTTTCCGCCCCCACCCCCGCCGCTCCGGCACCCAATGGCGCGCAACCGCCACCGGCTACCGGCACCGCGGTCCCCGGCGGAACGGTGGCGCCGCAGCCCGGTGGCGTGGTGGCGCCGCCCGGGGGCGCTGCACCGCCGCCGAACGGCGCCCCGCCACCACCGGACGGGGAGCCCGCCCCACCACCCCCCGGGATCGATCCGGAGATGATCGCGGCCATCGCCCCGACCGCCTTGATGGCCGGATCGATGGCCATGATGGCACTGCCGATGCTGGCGCAGGCGCTCGCCGGCCTCGCGGGCGGCGGATCCGGCGCGGGTGCGGGCGGGACGAATGCCACCCCCACCGCCGCCAATGCGGCCGCGCTGACTCCGGAGGCGCAACAAGCCCTGGACGCGTTGAAGAAGCTGGAGGCGCTGTACGGCACCGACGGCGACGCGGCGGGCACCGCGGGTCTGGGCGCACGACCCGGTGGGTCGGTCGGTTCGGGCGCGGGAGCTACAGCGATCAAGGCGCGAGCGTTGTACCAGAAGAACGCGGCGAAGGCGTTCAACAATCTGGACAACGACCTCGCGCGCTACATTGCCGGCCTGGCCGGGGACAACCGAGCCGACCGGAAAGCGGTGGTCCGGCTGATCCGGGAGGTCAACGTACAACTGGCCGAACTCGGGCCCAGCGCCTACACCAAGGAAGGTCAGCGGAAGGTACACCAGATACTCTCCGAGGCTTTGCGCAAGGCTCAGACCATAGTGCGGGGCGGGCAGGCCAAGGCGACCGAAACCGCCGCCATGGTCGACCGCCTCACCGCGCAATACCTCAACGGCATAGCCGGGAATCACAGGAGGCTCGCAAGCGCCTTGCCGGGCGACGGCCGCCCCCGCTCGCCCATCGACCCCGGGAAATACCGGATCAGCTCGCACTACGGTCCCCGGGGCGGCAAACACCACGGTGGGCTCGACCTCGCCGCCCCCGCAGGCACGCCCATCTACGCCGCCACCGGCGGCACCGTGGTGAAGGCGGGCAACTTCGGCGACGGCTACGGCTATCAGGTTCGGATCCGCTCCGCCGACGGCACCGAGACCATCTACGCCCACCAGACCCCGGGCAGCATCCGGGTCCAGACCGGCCAGCGAGTCTCCGCGGGCACCGTGATCGGCGCGGTCGGATCCACCGGCAACTCCACCGGCCCACACCTGCACTACGAGGTGCGGCGCAACGGCCGCGCCGTCGAGCCCGTCGCCTATCTGGCGTCACAGGGTGTTCGTGTATGACCCGGCTCCGGCCGCAGCGTTATTGTCATACTGTCAATACACCCCTCCCGGTCGCGTCCGGGAGGACGCACCGGCCATTCGGTGCGCTGGATCAACGACGAACCGAGGTAGGGCGTGAGCATTCCATCCACCGCCGAGAAGGGCCCGCTCGCGGGCATCAAGGTCATCGAGTTGGCCGGTATCGGCCCTGGCCCGCACGCCGCGCTGCTGCTCGCCGATCTCGGCGCCGACGTGGTGCGGGTGCAGCGTGCGGGTCAACTGCCCGGCGGGTTCGACCGCCCTCAGCTGCGCGGCCGGACCATCGTCGAGGCCGACCTCAAGGACCCCGCCGACATCGAGAAGGTACTCGGCCTCATCGAGAAGGCGGACGTGCTCATAGAGGGCTTCCGCCCCGGCGTCACCGAGCGGATGGGCCTCGGCCCGGACGACGCGCTCGCCCGCAATCCCCGCCTGGTCTACGGACGGATGACCGGTTGGGGCCAAGAGGGCCCGCTGGCCGACCGCGCCGGACACGACATCAACTACATCTCCATCACCGGCGTGCTGCACGCCATCGGCCGCAAGGGCGAGCGCCCGGTCCCGCCGTTGAACATGGTGGGCGATTTCGGCGGCGGTTCGATGTTCCTGGTGTTCGGCATCCTCGCCGCGCTGGTCGAACGGCAGCAGTCCGGCAAGGGCCAAGTGATCGACGCGGCCATGGTCGATGGCGCCCTTGCCCTTTCGCACATGATCTGGGGCATGCGCGGCGCCGGCGTCTGGTCCGATGAGCGGGGCGTGAACCTGCTCGACACCGGAATGTCGTTCTACGACACCTACGAGACCTCCGACGGCAAGTACATGGCGGTCGGCGCGATCGAACCGCAGTTCTACGCCCAGCTGCTGACCGGGCTGGAGATCGACGCGGAGGGCCTGCCCTTCCAGCTCGACCCCGCCGGGCAGGACACGCTGAAAAAGCTGTTCGCCGAACGCTTCCGGACCAAGACGCGCGACGAGTGGACCGAGATCTTCGTCGGCACCGACGCGTGCGTCTCGCCGGTGCTCACCTTCGAGGAGGCCACGCGCAACGAGCACATCGCGGCCCGCGGTTCGTTGCTCGAGTTGGATGACATCACCCAGCACGCCCCGGCCCCGCGATTCTCGCGCACTCCGAACGGGATTCCGACCCCGCCGCCCACCACCGCGACCCCGATCGAGTCGGTCTGGATCGACTGAGCACGCGGCGGGGTGTCGCGGCGCGGCATCCCGCCCGAGCGAGGCTGATTGAAAGTTGTAACAAACCAACCGGTTCGACAGTTCGGCGCTGCGCCTGCCATACTGTCCGCGAGCAGGTGGCTTCCGAGAACAGCGGATGCCCCGGACATCCTTCCGGTCCGCTTATTGACCGCCGCTCGAGCTGGAGGCCTCGGCGCCGTGCGAGCTTTCTGCACGCTGCCCGAGCACGAGGAGGGCCAGCCCCGAGGGGTGGCCGGCCGATCGTGCCCGGCGGCGCTCGGAGGGGAAGTGCCGCCGGCGGAGGCTCTCCCCGCTCCAATTCGGCAGAAACGAACGCGAAATCCTCTCAGTAGCAGGTCAACGGCGTCAGCGGATCTACCGCGCGCGGCGTCAGCGCGGCGTAGGCGGACGCGATGGCCTTGACCGCCAATCGCAATTCGGGCTCCTGATGGGTGAAGGGCAGCCGCAGGAACCGTTCGAACGCGCCTTGCACGCCGAATCGGGGCCCGGCCGCGAGCAATACGCCGTGGTTGGGAGCCGTGGCTGCCAGCGCCGTGGAGACCGAGGTCGGCAGCTGCGCCCACACCGACATGCCGCCGGCGCCGACAGTGACGCGCCAGTCCGGCAGTTCCTCGGCGAGCGTGTCGAGCAGGGCCGCACGCTGGGAACGCAGCTGGTCCCGCCGGCGGTCGAGGATGAGGTCCGCGTGCTCGAGCAGGTGCACGGTGGCCAGCTGATCCATGACGGGGGTGCCGAGGTCGACCGTGGAGCGGATGCCGAGCAGCTTGGTGATCAGCGCCTGGTTGGTCCGGATCCAGCCGACGCGCAGACCGCCCCAGAACGATTTCGAGGCCGAGCCGATGGTGACGATCTCGGAGCCCTTGGCGAAGGACGCGACCGGCGGCGGCGGTAGGCCGCCATCGAGGCCGAGATCCGCCATGGACTCATCGATCACGACGGTCATCCTGGTATCCCTGGCGATGGCGGCCAGTTCGGCGCGGCCCTCGGCGTCGAGCAGCAGGCCGGTGGGGTTGTTGTAGTCCGGCACCAGATAGGCCAAGCCGGCGGCGGTCTGCCGGGCGGCACTGCGGATTCCGTCGAGATCCCAGCCGCCCGCCGGGTCCTCCGGCCGCAAGGGCACCGGCACCGGCCGAGCGCCGACGTCGCGGATCGCCTCGATGGCGTTCGGATAGGTCGGATGGTCGATGAGCACACGGGCCGCGGGCGCCGTGAGCACGTTCAGCAGGAGACGCAGACCGTGCTGGGCGCCGAGGGTGACCAGGATCTGGTCGGGTTCGGTCGGCAACCCGCGCTCGGTGTAGCGGCGGGCGATCGCCTCGCGTAGCGCGAGCACACCGACCGGGTCCATGCCGTGGGTGCCCAAGTAGGCCGGAATCCCCTCCAGGGCAGCGGAATACGCCTCCTGCATCTCCAGCGGGGCGGCCATCGCGGCGTAGGTCATGTCGATGGTGGGCAGCTCGGGCGCGGCCATCATCGCCAGGATGCTCCTGGCCGGTTTGACGCCGTCGTGTTGCACGTCCCGGGGCAGTGCCACCGTACTGCGCGATCCCTGGCGGCTGATCAGGTAGCCGTGCTCGCGCAGCAACGCGTAAGTGGAGGTGATGGTCGTGCGGCTGACCCCGAGGGTGGCGGCGAGATCGCGTTCGCTGGGCAACGCGACACCAAGTGGTGCGCGACCGTCGTGGATCAGCAGCCGGATGCCTTCGGCGAGCGCGAGATACGCCGGGCGGGTGGACCGCCGCCCGGCCGCATCCGGACCACCGTCGTGCGCCTGCCGCCAGCGGCCCAGATCGCGGGCCAGACTGCCCGCGCCGATCACTCTCGTCGCCATGCGGTCCAGTATCGGCCGATTGGATATTTCTTGGCAAGGCCAGTGGCGCGCACGCTGACGGACATGACCGCCCTCGCCACCCTGCTCATTGTCGCCCTCTTCGGCTACCTGATCCACCGATTCGCGCCGAGGAACGACGAGCGCGCCTTCCGGCTCGAACGCTTCCACCCGGGCATGCCGGTGTCCCACCAGAGCCTGTCGTACTACGACCACCAGCGGCGATACTCCGATCTCACCGCCGTCTACGGCCGTGGCGACGTGCCGCACCAAGGCTTGCCCGGCTGAAAGGAGCCGCGCGAAACGCGCGGAATCGACTTCGTGCCGCGTACGAACCAAGCGCCCCGCTAAGCCACACTGCGCCCATACCAGGCCAGTGGGGGCGGCACTCCGTGTACCGTCACGTGACCCAGCACGTCGACGCCGCACGCGATCGTCGCGACACATACTGATACAAGGCCACTTGTGAAACTGGCCTGCTCATTGCGTACTTGTCGGTCCCGCGGTGCAAACTTGGCTCATGAGTGACGCCACTCGGCTCGCCGCCGCGACCGAGCCACCGGCGACGGAGACCACCGGTTCCGCTACCGAGCCTGGAGCCTCCGGCCGCCACGCCGCCGCGACGCTGTTCGACACGACGATCGGCTGCTGCGCGATCGCATGGAGTTCGGAAGGGGTGATCCGATTCCAACTCCCCGAGGCGAGCCCGGCGGCCACTCGCGCGCGCATCACGCGCCGTCGCGCCGGACACCCGGACGCGGAGATCCTCGAGGAACCACCCGCCGACGCCATCGCAGAGGCGATCGCAGGCATTCGCGCCCACCTGGCGGGCGAACTCGACGACCTGCGCTGGATCGCCCTGGACACCAGCGGCATTCCGCAGTTCCACCGTGCCGTCTACGCTGTCGCCCGCGCCATCGACCCCGGCCACACGCTCAGCTACGGTCAGGTCGCCGACCGCGTCGGCGCACCCGGTGCTGCCCAAGCGGTCGGGCAGGCTCTGGGCCGAAACCCGATTCCGCTGATCATCCCGTGCCACCGCGTACTCGCCGCCGATCACGCACTACACGGCTTCTCCGCCCCAGGCGGCATCGACACCAAGCAGCGTTTGCTGACCATCGAGCGCACATCGGGATTCGGCGAGCCCACTTTGTTCTGAGCAACCCAGGCGCCGGTACCGGCCGCGTACAGCGCCGGATCCGGCCGCTCGCAGTCCCGCGGATCCCACGCTCCGATGAATTCGTGGAGTTCGCTTCGTCCCTATGAGCGCAGCATCGGCGGAACCCGCCCGATAGGAAAGAAAGTGAGCAAACGATGGAGACTGTGACCTCGGCCGACGGTACCGCGATCGCGTTCGACCGGCACGTCGGCGGCGACAACGGAGTCGTGATACTGATCGGCGGCGCCTTCGGTTTCCGCCGATTCCCCAAGATGGTCGAGTTGGCCTCGGCACTGGCCGAGCAGCACCACCTGACCGTGATCAACTACGACCGGCGTGGCCGCGGCGACAGCGCGGATTCGCCTGGCGTCTACGAAGTCGACCGGGAAATCGATGACATCGCCGCGTTGGTCGAGGCCGCGGGTGGCACGGCGGCGTTGTTCGGCTGGTCCTCAGGCGCCGCGCTCGCGCTCCGCGCCGCCGAGTCCGGCCGGGTGCGGGGCATTACGAAGGTCGTCGCATTCGAGCCGCCTTTCGTGGTCGACCGCGAAGGATTCGTGCCCCAGGCCGACCTGGAGATACGGCTGCACGAACTGATCGCCGCCGACCGCCGCGGTGACACCGTGCGGTTGTACATGACCAAGGCTATGGGGATGCCGCGTGTCATGGTCGCGGCCATGCGTCTGACCCCCTTCTGGAAGGATCTGCGCGCCACCGCACCGTCCACCGCGCACGACTGGGCGGTGATGCGTGACTTCATGCGCGGAGAGCCGTTGCGCGCCGAGGATTGGTCCGGGGTCGGTGTTCCCACGCTGGTCATCGCGGGCGGCAAGAGTGACGCGCTACTCCGCAAGGGAGCCCGCGCCATCGCCGCGGTTCTTCCCGACGCCGTATTCCAGGAGATCCCCCGACTCAGCCACAACCCGGATATCAAGCTCCTGGCCCCAGTCGCCGGTTCGTTCCTCACCGGTGTCGAGCAGCATGCCGAGTAGGGCGGCTCACTCTATGGGGTGCGCGCGGAAGAATTCGCAAGCTTCTCCGGTGATGTAGCCGTCCGCGCAGCCGAAGTAGGTCTGGATGCAGGCGTTCGACGAGCAGCCGAGTTCGATCAGTTTCTGCCTGATCCGCGCGTTGCGCTCCTGAAGCGTCTCGGTCTTCGACGCCACCGTCGCCGAGGGAGGCGCCGAACTGGTGGCCGGTCCGGGCCGGCCGTCCGAGCATCCGGCGCCCAGGACCGCCGCGGCCGCCAGCACGCACATCACGAGGGTGGATCGCACGACCACTCACCCGCTCCCGGACTCGCCGCGCATCAGTGCTCCGAGGGACTCGCGATCGGTGACGTCCATCTTGATGCAGGCGCGATACAGATGGCCTTCCACCGTGCGCACCGAGACCGTGAGCCGGTCGGCGATCTGCCGGTTGGACAAGCCCGCCGCCACCAAATTCGCGATCTCGCGTTCCCGGGCGGTCAACGGCAGCGGCTGCGCGGCCTGTCGCAACGCCGGGGTACTCGCTCCGCCGCAGGCGGCGGCGAGCCGGTTGGCCGTGGCGGCGGACTCCAGCAATCTGCGCCGGTCCCCGGCTCGCTCGTGTGCCGACGCGGCCTGCGCCGAGGCGTCGGCAGCCGACAGCATCACGCCGATGCGCTCGAAATCCGCTGCTACCGCGTCGAGTCCGGGGCCGTCGTGGTCGGCGAGCGCCACCGCGTGCCGGGCCTGCACCTGCACCAGCCGCCCGTCCAGGCGTGCGGCCAGGTCCGCCAGTCGTCCGGCCACGGTATGATCGCCGAACCGGGCCGCCGTGTGCAGTGCCATGGCTTCGATCGCGTGCTGATGTGAGCGGGCGGCCGAGTCGGCGGCGCTCACCGCGATCCGGATGGCCGGGGTCACGGTGCCTTCGGCGGCCGACAGCCAGGCCCGCGCGATTTCCAGCTGCGGTTCGTACACCGCGCTGTGCCTGCCGCCTCGCGCGGTGGCGTGCATGATCGACTCGGCGGCTTCGGCGGCGCGCCCGAGCGCCGAATACGCTTCGGCCAAACGGATCCGCGCGGGGAACATCCAGGCGGCCGCGCCCTCGGCGGCCAGTGCGGCCAGCGCCTGTTCCAAATTCTCGATGCCGTCTTGGAACCGGCCCTGCGCCACGTCGACGGTGCCCTGCAGGATCTTCGACATGCCCCAGGCCAGGTACTGGCCGGGTGAGGAGTAGCCGACGAACGCCCCGGCGCAGCGTCGCGCCTCCTCCAGGTCGCCGGTGAAGGTCAGGGCGAGCACCTCGGCGTGCGTGGACATGAAACGGTTGAGCCCGTCGATGTGGCCTTCCACCTCGTGCCCACGGGCCGCGTACTGCCTGGCCGCTGCGCCCTTGCCCATCAACGCCAACGCCAAGCCGCCGCCGAAGGAAGCCCACCACACCGCCCACGGCGGCGCGCCATCGGCGGACATGACCGTTTCCGCCTCGGCGATCGCGTTCTCGACCAGGTTCTCGTTGACCGCGCTCGCGGACGCCAGACCGGTGAAGATGGCCGCGATCTTGGGATGACGCACCTTGCTCCGCACCAGTTTCAGCACCTCGTCGGCGCGGTCGGCGTCACCCATGGCCCACAACAGGTTCGCCACCCGGGTGCTGCCCCAGCGCGCCAGCTGCACCTCGTCGAGCTGGTCCGGGTCGAAGCTGGCCAGGGTGCGCTCGGCCTCGATCCGGTGCCCCTGCCACAGCAGGGCGCGGGCCAGCAGGTCGGCGGACTCCACACCGCCGCGCCGCTCCACCGCCGCCCGCGCGAAACGTTCCCCCAACGGCAGATTCGCCAATCCGATCGCGTCGGCGGCGGCGGCCTCGAACAACTCCAGATCGGCGGATTTGTCGCTGTCCAGGGCCAATTCGGCCAGCCGGATGCGGTCGGCGGCGGAATTGATCGGGCGTTCCTTCAGCGACGAGTACAGCCTGCCGCGCAGACGCCGCGCCGAGGCGATGCCCAGCCTGCGCCGGATCACCTCGCCGAACAGCGGGTGGTTGTAGCGCACCATGAGATCCCGGGAATTCTCCACGACCCGGATGACGCCGCGGGTTTCGGCGGCTTCCACCGCGTCCTCGCCCGCCAGCTCGGCGAGGACGTCGAGATCGATCGGCTCACAGAAGGTCAGCAGTTCCAGCACCCGCAGCACCGGCTCGGGCAACTGCTCGACCCGGTCCTCCAGCAGCGCGGCCAGCTCGGAGGTCACCGCTGCGCGGCCGCGCAGCTGCCACACGCCGTTGACTTGGCGCAGCGTGCCCGCCTCCAGCGCTCCCTCGACCAAATGCCGGAGGAACAACGGGTTTCCGGCGGAGGACTCCCACATCAGATTGGCGGTGAATCCCTCGAGCTGCCCGCCGAGCATCGACTCCACCAGCTCCACGCTCTGGCGCTGGGTGAACGGGCGCAGATCGATGCGCGTCAGGTGGCCGTCTTTCCACAGCGAGGTGACCGCGTCCGGCACCGGGACTCCGCTGCGAACGGTCACCACGATGTGGGCTGCCTTGTCGATGGCCAGCTGCAGCAGCAATGTGGCGGAGAGCTGATCGAGCAGATGCGCGTCGTCCACGCCGATCACCGTGTCCCCGTCGGCGAGCAACGCCTCGCGCGCCGCCGACATGAACGTGACCGGGTCGTGCGCCGTATAGACGCCCACCATGTGCGCGAACACGCCCAGGGGGATGCTGCGCGCCGACTCGGTGCCCGCGACCCAGCGCACGTTGCCGCCGATCGCGGAGGTGGCATGCCGGGCCAGGGTGGTCTTACCCACGCCCGCATCGCCGGTCAGTACCACCCCGACGTGCTCCGGACCGGTCAGTGCCGCGCGGATTGCCTCGAATTCGCTTTCGCGCTCGATCATCGGCCAGTTCCGAGCCATGCTCTAACTGTAGTTCTTCACCGATCATGATCGAAGCCGAGCGAGCACGATAGATGGGGCCAATGTGTGGTGATGTCCACGAATCTCCGCTGGACCGCGCGAAATTCGAACAGGTTCTAGCCGAGCACGTCGTGGCGGACGATGGTCTGATCCCGGCCCGGACCCACGCCGATGCAGGAGATACGGGCCCCGGAGAGCTCCTCCAAACGCAACACGTACGCCTGGGCGTTCGCGGGCAATTCCTCGAAGGCGCGCGCGCCGGAAATGTCCTCCCACCAGCCGGGCATTTGCTCGAAAATAGGCTTCGCGTGATGGAATTCGGTCTGGGTGGTCGGCATCTGCTCGACTCGCTCACCATCGACCTCGTAGGCGACGCAGATCGGCACCGTCTCCAGACTGGATAGAACGTCCAGTTTGGTGAGGAAGTAATCGGTGATGCCGTTGACCCGCGTGGCGTAGCGCGCGATCACCGCGTCGAACCAGCCGCAACGGCGGGCGCGGCCGGTGGTGACGCCGACCTCGCCGCCGGTCTTGGCCAGGTAGGCGCCGAACTCGTCGAACAGCTCGGTCGGGAAGGGGCCGGAACCGACCCGGGTCGTGTAGCACTTCAAGATGCCGAGCACGGTGTTGATCTTGTTGGGTCCGATGCCCGCCCCGACCGCCGCGCCGCCCGAGGTCGGATTCGACGAGGTGACGTAGGGGTAGGTGCCGTGGTCGACGTCCAGCAGGGTGCCCTGCGAGCCCTCCAGCAGCACGGTCTCGCCGCGCTCGAGCGCCAGATTCAGCTTCAGCCTGGTGTCGGCGATCCGATGGGAGAACCGGTCGGCCTGCGTGAGCACCTCGTCGACCACCTGCTGGGGATCCAGCGCCCGGCGGTTGTAGATCTTGACCAGCACCTGGTTCTTGAACTCCAGCGCCGCCTCGACCTTCTGGGTGAGGATCTTCTCGTCCAGCACGTCCGCGACGCGCACGCCGACGCGCGCGACCTTGTCCTGGTAGCACGGCCCGATGCCGCGCCCGGTGGTGCCGATCTTCTTGTTGCCGAGGAAGCGTTCGGTGACCTTATCGATGGCCACGTGGTAGGGCATGATCAGGTGCGCGTCGGCCGAGAGCAGCAGGCCGGAGGTGTCCACGCCGCGCTCTTCCAGCCCCGCCAGTTCGTCCAGCAGCACGCCGGGATCCACGACGACGCCGTTGCCGATGACATTCGTCACGCCAGGGGTCAGGATGCCGGAGGGGATCAGGTGCAACGCGAAGTTGTCACCGTTCGGCAACACCACGGTGTGACCGGCGTTGTTGCCACCTTGGTAACGGACCACCCAGTTCACCCGACCGCCCAACAGGTCGGTTGCTTTGCCCTTTCCCTCGTCACCCCACTGGGCGCCGATGAGGACGATTGCCGGCATGGTCGTGTCTCCTACGGTTCGACAGGCAACACTGATGTGTTGCAGCTACCTGCCGTACTGAGGCGGTGGCCGGAAGGACAGTCTAGCCGACCCGTCCGCGGCGGCATCGCGGCGGATCTCGTCGTAGGCTCGACAACCGTGTGGTCGCGGCCGGGCAGGGCTATGGTTGCACGGCACGCCGAGCGGCAGCGCGGCGTGGACGGACGAGCCGCAGCCGGTTCGGCCGCAATGGCGAGGGGCCCGACGGTGTCGGCTCGAACCGAGGAGGGTGTACGGCAGCTTGAGTACCCATGTTCTCCGCTGCGACGGCGCCCCCGTACCCATCGCGCTCGCGGCGCTGCCGACCACCCAGACGGCCGCCATCCCCGAGTCGTCCGTGATCGATGAGCTGCTTCCCGTGCTGGCCGCCGACAGCCTGCCGCGGCTGATCGTGCTCGGCGAGGACGCCGCGCTGGCCGCGGTGCTCACCCACCTGATGCGCACCGAGCGCCTGCACGTCGAGATCGGCTACGTACCGATCGAGAAGTCCTACGCTTCGCGCGCCTACCAGACCGGCACCGGCAACGCCGCCGCCAAGCGCGCCATCGAGGGCCGCGCTGTCCAGACGCCGCTGGTCCGCGACGACACCGGCAAGGTGCTCGCGGGCCGAGCCGTGATCACCGGCGTCGGCGGGGAGAAGCTGGAGGGCGAGGCGTACGTCGACGACACGCAACTGTTCTCCGGCAAGGTGGCGGCCATGCTCGTCTCGCCGTGCCTGGAACCGCCCGGCGTCCGGGCGACCGTGCGCAAAGGCTTCCGCAAGCGGCGCTGGCTGGAGGGGCGAGCGGCGCAGCTCGGTACGCCCGGCGCCATCGTGACCAGGGACGGCATCCGCGCCGACCGCCCGGTGCCGCGCTCGACTTTCTACCGCCACCACGAACCCTGGCTGCTTGTGCGATGACCATTCCGATCGACCGCAGGTCGCGCGCGGTGCGGCCGAGCCCGGTGTTCCTGCTCGTGATCGCCCTCACCGCCCTCGGCGGTGCGCTGGCCTGGGATGCCCCGCTGGACTCGACAAGAGCCAAGGCCGGGGTCTTCGTCTTCGTGGTGTTCGGCTGGGTGGTCTCGCTGTGCCTGCACGAGTTCGCGCACGCGTACACGGCGTGGCGGGCAGGTGATCGTGAGGTCGAGTTGCGCGGCTATCTGACGCTGAACCCGTTGAAGTACAGCCATCCCCTGCTGTCGATCGTGCTGCCGATGGTGTTCATCGCGCTGGGCGGCATCGGCCTGCCGGGCGGCGCGGTCTACGTGCACACGCACAATGTCGCGCCACGTACGCAGCGGATCATCAGCGGTGCGGGGCCCGCCGTGAACGCACTGTGCGCGGTGCTCCTCTTGGTGGTGGTTCAGCTCTGGGGCAGCACCGATTCCCATCCGGCTTTCTGGTTCGGTGTGAGTTTCCTTGCGTTCCTGCAGATCACCGCGACGCTGCTGAACCTGATCCCACTGCCGGGACTGGACGGTTACGGCATAGTCGAGCCGTCGCTGAGCTACCAGACCAGACGCTCGCTCGACCAGTTCAAGCCGTTCGGCATGCTGATCCTGTTCGCGCTGCTGTTCACCCCCGCCATCAACGAAGTGTTCTTCGACGCGGTGTACGCCCTGTTCGAGCTGTCCGGCGTTCCGTCGGACTGGTCGCGCTACGGCAGCTACCTGACTCGATTCTGGACCTGATCCGCGGCTCGAACCGGCCGACCTGCGACGCTCCGGATATACGCGGGCGCAGGGCCGCCCGGTCGAATCGGCCAGGCGGCCCTGCTTCTTCGCTCGCGTCCGATCCGCCCCTTCCCTGGCCACCACACCCCTTGGCCAAGGAACCATTTCGTCCGCGTGCGAAGCGGTCGACCGCGATTCCCCTCGACTCGCGGTCACATCGCAAAACTACGGCGGGAAGACGCGCGGAACACGAGTAGCGGACTACCCGAAGATCAATTTTTCGGCGCGCCGCACCGGACGCGGACCACGGTGCCGGGCGCGAATGTCCGATTACCGCTGAGTAGTCCGGGTTCATACCTCGGGCCGCACGTAGGGGTTCTTGACCGTCGGCGGCAGCAGGGCAATCGCCGAGACACGCTGGACGCCGCAGACTTGCATCAGGTCTACCAGCGTCGAACGCACCTGCGCGAAGACGACGTGGGCCGAAAGTCCCGCGCCCGCTACCAGTTCCGGACGCGCACCCTTCGCGACCGAGCGCAGTACGCGGGCGGCTTCGGCCCGGTCGGGCTGTTCGCCGGGGTCGGTCAGCATCATCCGGCGCACCACGTCGACGGCCTGGCCGAGGCGCTCCACCTCGTCGATCAATCCGGGGTGGAGGATTTCGTCGTCGCGCACCAGAGTCAGCGAGCGCCGCAACAGGACTCGGGTGTTGCGGATGGCATTGTCCAACGGATCGGCCGTGGCCCTGATGCGTTCGAGGCGGGAACGGGAGTTCCAGTACAGCGGCGAGATCCGGCTGATCTCGCGGCCACCCTCCAGAGTCGCGCGCAACGAGTCGATCTGCGGCTGGGTGGCGCGCATCGCGGTGAGCGCACGGTGCAGCTTCTCCGGATCCTGCTCGAGCAGACCGTCGGCGCAATCGGTGATAGATCTGCCCATCACGCCGAGAATGTCCGCGGCGAGCGTTCGCGCCCTGCGCACGGGGTGCAGGGGAATCGCGGCGACCACCACCACGCCGACCAGACCGCCCACGAGGGCGTCGATCATGCGGGAGAAGCCGCCGCCCACCGAGGGCGGCAGCAAAGTCGCCACCAGCACGGCGGAACCCGCCGCCTGCATGGTGATGATCGAACCGCCGTCCAGGAACACCGCCGCCGCCATGGCGACCGCGACGACCAGCGCGATCTGCCAGACACCCGTACCCGCGCGGGAGATGAACAAGTCGCCGATGCCGATGCCGACCGCGACGCCGACCACCAGCTCCACCGAGCGGCGCAGCCGGGCGCCGAAGGAGATGCCGATCGACACCACGGCGGCCGTCGGCGCGAAGAACGGCAACGCGTGGCCGATGACGTGGTGGGCGAGGAACCAGGCCAGCGCGGCGCCGACCGAACACTGGATGATCGGCAGCACCGACCGGCGCAGCCGCGCCCAAGAAGTGCGCAGCCTCGCCATACTGCTCGCGCGGGCGACGCCGACGCGGGAATCGGGCGCCAGCCCGCCGGTCAACCGGCCGCCGCTGCTCCTGGAATCATTACGCGATGCTGCGCTCACTACGGCTCAGTCGAGACCCAGCTCCGCGGCCGCCCGGGGGTCGCAGTCTTCCAGCAGGTCGAGGCAGCGCGCGTACTCCTCGGTCTCACCGATCGCCTTGGCGGCGCGGGCCAGCGCGCCCACGCTGCGCAGGAAGCCCCGATTGGGCTCGTGGCTCCACGGCACCGGCCCGAAGCCCTTCCAGCCGTTGCGGCGCAGCAGGTCCAGGCCGCGGTGATAGCCGGTGCGGGCGAACGCGTACGCGGCGACGATGTCGTGGTTGACCGCGTCGTCCTGGGCTTCGCCGCGACTCAGCGCCGCTTCGGCGAGGTGCGCCCATGCGATCGAGGCGGCCGGGTGATCGGCCGCGACCCGCACCGGATCGGCGTTGTCGAGCAGCGCGTCCTCGGCGTCGGAGATTTCGGGTAGCAGTACCGGTTGCGGTCCGAGCAGGTCACCGAACGAGGTCATGCGGTTCATTGTGCACCGCAGGCCGATTTGCCCGGTAGGCGGCTGCCTCTGCTCCAGCTCGCGTTCCGCTCTCTCCGGCGCGAGCCGAGCACGGATTTCGGTCCGGTCGCGGCTCGTCGTACGGGACGGTCGGCGCCGGTTCGGCTCGGCGTGGGTTGATGACGGACTTCGGCGGGCCGCGCCCATTAGGCTGGCCGTCGAGTTCAACAGTTCCGCCTTAGCGAGGGGTGTGCGTGTCCGACCCGAACGACGAGAAGAACACGGCGCGTGACAGTGCCGGACCGGCCGACACGGCAGGGGCCGACGCACGCCCCGGCGCCGCCACCCAACGTATTCCCGCCCCGGGCAAGAGCGCTGCGGATTCATCGGCTGCCCCCACCGAACGCATCGCCAAGACGCAGCGGCCGGGCGGCGAGAAGGCGCCGACCGGTCGCGACACCCCGGACGCTTCCCCGGCGGCATCGAAGGCGGACGCGGGCGCCGGTGGTCCGGCCGCCGGCGCGGCGCACGCAGAAGACCCGAAACCGGCAGCAACCGATAACGCGAATCCGGCGATGCCGAAACCGGTGACCCGCCCCGCGGACGGCACGAACTCCCCGGCCTCCGCCCCCGCGAACCCGGCCGCCCCCGCGAATCCGGCCGCCTCCGCGTCGGCGAACACCACCGCGAAGAATGTTCGCCCGGCACAGCAGACCTCACCCGGGCTCGGAGCGTGGAGCGGCACGAGGCCCGCCGCCCCCGCCAGGAAGAAGTCCCCGAACCAGCCCGCTTCACGTCCGGCCGCGCCGAGTTCCCCCGCGACCGGTGTTTCCGGTGGTTCGGGCGCATCCGCCGCCGGCGGCCCCGGCGCACCGGTCCCCGGCTCCGGAGGCGGCGCGAAGACGCCTTCCTCCGGCCCGGTCCCGAACTCACCGGCTACGGACAACGCACGTACCGGCGCGGCGGGTAGCGCAGACAAGTCGAAGCCCCCTGCTACCGGTTCGGCGGCTCCTACTTCCGCGTCGACCGGACCAGCCGTCCAGCCGAAGACCGGACCGAATACGCCGACCTCTTCCGGGCCCGCCGCATCGCCCGCACCCGGCGCCGCGGGCACGGCGCGTTCCGAATCGGCGAGCATCGGCAAGGCGAACGCCGCGCCCGAGGAATCCCGCGCCGACGCGGGCACGCCGGGCGCCGACGCGGAGACGACCGCGATCGATCGGACGTCCGCGTCGAAGCGGCCGGAGGGCGGTAGCGATACGACTGCCGACACCCCGAAGGCCGGTTCCGCAGAGGCGCGCACCGTGGTGATCAAGCGGGATCAGTTGCCGTCCGCCACCACGCGGGGTTCGGCAGCAGCGAGCGGCTCCGACGCGAAAGAGTCCGCGAAGCAACGGGAGCAACCCGCCGCGGACAAGACGGCGCCCGGCTCGGCCGCGAAAGCCGCCGCCGCCGCGAAGACCGAAGCGGCCGAGCCCGCCGAGGCTGCGCCGGGTTCGTCGGCGGACACAACCCGGAGCGGGAAAGCCGCGGCGAGCGATTCCGATTCGCCCAGCGGCGCCGCCGAGACGGCGGCACCCCCGCAGGGCGGCCCCGCTCCGGCGGGCGAAGGCGCGACCGTCGTGATGCGCAAGCCGCAGCCGCCGGCCGGGCAGGCGGGTCCGGGCTCGGCGACCGCCGCTGAGCCCACCCAGGGAAACGAGCAGAACCCACCCGGTTCCGATGACGTGACGATGGCGATGCCGGTCGTCGGCCTGGACGACGCGAAGACCGTCGCGCTCCCCATCCAGCGCCCCGCGGACGGCGGCAGGCCGGGGACCGATCGCGTGGTCGCGCCGCCCGCGGGACCGGTGCCGATCACGAAGCCGCCGAGCACGCCGCGTCCGGCCTCCGGGCCCAAGCAGTCCGGTCCGTCCGGTCCGCAAGGTCCCTCGGCCCCGCCGCAGCACGGACCGGGAGTCGAGGAGACCCGGCCGTCGCCGCAGCGCTCCCAGGGCAGACCGCGACAGGTGGCTACCGCACCGTCGCCCGCCGACGTCCAGCAGACCGTGCCCGCGCAATCCATGGCCGGTCCGCGGGCGCCGCACACCCGGCCCGTCGCGCCGCCGCAGCGGATCGCCCCTGCTCCGCAGCCCGGCGCCGGGGCGTCCGCCACCGCGTCCGCCGGGATCAATCGCCGACTCCTCGGGGTGGGCGCCGCAGTCGTGCTGGTGGTCGCGCTCGTCGCGGCGATCGTGGCGCTGGTCACCATGACCGGAGAAGACTCCCCCGAGACCTAGGTGCGCGGCGCGATCACCAGCTACACCGAGGCACTGCGGGCCGGCGACCTGGAGGCGCTGCGCTCCAGCACCTGCGGTCCTCTGCACGACTTCTATCAGGGCATTCCGAGTGACCAGTTCGCAGGCGTGCACAAGTTGTCGATGGAGCGCAAGAACATTCCGGTGGTCGACAGCGTCGACGCCATCCGCATCACCGACGACACCGCCATCGCCCAGGCCACGGTGTACACCGAGGCCGACCCGGCGAAGCGGTCGGCACGCACCTTCGATCTACAGCGCACCGACGGCGGATGGAAGGTTTGCGACCCGCCCTCCGGCACGCAGTAACCACTCAGCCACGTGATAGCCGACACGCATCGATGCCGGTCGCGCATATCACACACACCTGGTCAATGGTCCGGCTCGGCAGTAGCATGGCCCGGATCATGAGCAGGGAACAGACGATGGCGCGGCCGGATGTCGCTGTCGCTGCGGCGACGCCGGCCGGACAGCGATTCCGGGTGCGTGACCATTACGAGGTGGGCCGGGAGAAGGTCCGGGAGTTCGCGCGCGCGGTACAGAATCACCACGCGGCGCATCAGCGCGACGGCGATGCTCGCGCCCTCGGGTATCCCGGGATCATCGCGCCGCCGACCTTCGCCTCGGTGATCGGGATGACCGGGACCAGGGCGCTGCTCGACTCGGTACTCACCGACTACGACCTGTCCCAGTTCTTGCAGACCGACCAGGTTTTCGAGATCTATCGCCCGATCCTGGCCGGCGACCGGGTGCGCAGCGAGATAGTCGTCGAGTCGATCCGCCGCTTCGGTGACAACGACTTCATCGTGGTGCGCTTCGCGCTGAGCAACCGGCACGGCGACGTCGCCATCGTCGGGTCGACCACGATCGTCGCGCGCCGCGGCGCCGAGGCCGACGCCGCCTTGAACGACGTGGTCGAGAACATCATGATGCACGGGCGCCCGGCCGAGTCCGATACCGCCGGAGCCACCGTCGGCTCCAACGACGCCCTGGTGCCGCTCGGCGTCGGTCCCTTGGTCGAGCCGCACGAACACGAGAACGCGCCGGTGCACACGCTGCCGTCGTTCGACGAGCTCGCCCCGGGCGACCAGCTCCCCGACGGCTCCTTCCGGCTGACCCGCGGCGACCTGGCGAACTACGCGGGCGTGTCCGGCGATGCCAATCCGATCCACTTCAGCGATCACGCCGCACAGATCGCGGGGCTACCGACCGTCGTCGCGCACGGCATGCTGACCATGGGCTTGGCCGGTGGCTATCTCACCGCGTGGCTGGGCGATCCGACCGCCATCCGCAAGTTCAGTGTGCGGTTCTCCGGCTTCGTCCCGGTCGCCGCCGACGCGGCGAGCACGGTCGAGTTCACCGGCCGGATCAAGTCCCTGGACCCTGGTAGCCGCACCGCGACGATCCTGCTCGGCGGTTCTTCCGAAGGACGCAAGCTGTTCGGTCGCGCGCTGGCCGAGGTCCGGCTGCGCTAGGCGACCTGATCACTCGGCGAAGACCGAGTGCATCAGGTAGACGTTGTAGTCGTTCCAGGTCGACATGGTGAAGTAGAAGTCCGATCCCGAAGACCAGGGGTGGATGAACCCGCCGTAGAGCTCCGGATAGTTCAGCACGGACACCGTAGGCGTGCTCTGCGACCACACACCCTGCGGTGCGTCCGCCTCACGCACGACGATGGCGGCCTTCGCCGTGTCCAGATAGCTCATCTGCCAGACGTCGCGGGCGGCGTCGTAGCGCACGGAGAGTTCTCCGGCAGGGCCGTCGACGATCGGCGTGGCCGAGGCGAACCCGCCGACCGGCGTCCACACGCCGTCGCGCCAGTACTGGTAGGCGGTGGTGTTGAGGATCTGGTCCTCGGGCACCCGGGCCAGGCCGACCGCGCCGAGCCGGGTATTGGGCGTGCCGAACATGTACACGTAACCGCCCTGCGGAACCATCGCGCTCACTTGGAAATTGGCGAGACCGAAGATGTTGTCCCAGCGTGCGTGCGGATCCTTCGTCCAGGTCTGCCCGTGGTCGTCGGAGTAGGCGATGCCGCCGTAGTTGGTGAAGAACGTGCCGGGGAGGCTGTTCCAGGTCCGAATGGACATGTAACTCAGGTACTGTCGCCCGCCGAGCGCGAAACCCGACGTCGGAATGGTGGTGACCTCGACGTTGTCGAGTTTGCGGCTGGAGAGCACCTCGGCGGCGTGGCAGCGGTCGTCGGTGACCATCCGGTCGAAGCTCACGCCGTCGGCGAGGTCGCGGTCTGTGCTGAAGGCGAGCACGTTGCTGCGCCAATCCAGCCCCATGCCGCCCGGTGGATGGAAGCCGCGCCCGACGGTGTCGCCGAACGCGGCCGCGATCTCGCCCGGCGCGCTCTCCCACATGATGCCGAGGTCGGTGCCGTCCACCTGCCACCGTTTATCGGTGCGGTTCACCGAGTTCGCGCCGGTCAGCTTCGCCACCTCGCGGGCGGGGCCCAAGCGCGGCGCGGGCCGGGCGGGCGACTGCGCCGCGGGTTCGACCGGCGGCCGGATCGGCGCGGGCGGCGCGGGCACCGGGCCGGGATCAGGACCGGGCCCCGGAATCGCGAAGTGGAACGGTTTGGGATTCAACAGGATCTCCGGAATCCCGAGCTGGGCGGCGAGACCGGGCGGCGCGCCGGGCAGATCGGTGAGATCCGGGCAGGGACTGGTGCAGGGGTCCGGGGGAAGCTCCATCCGCGTCCGCTTCGGCACGGTTTCCGGCGCCTGCGCCGGGAGCACGGTGACCACCGGATAGGGGATCGGCACCTCCAGCGTCTTGGGCACCAGCGGCTCGTGGGTCGCCACCGGGTCGGTCGCGCACGGGCCAACTCCGGCTGGGCTGTCGGTCGCTTCCGGCGCGGCGGCGGCAGGCCCGTCGGCGTAGACGAGCACTCCCGCGCCGACGACGACCGCACCAACCGCGGCCAGCATTCGCATCGCCATTGCAAACCCCTCGAAATCCATTGCGGACACGAAACTCGCGGACACGAACCAGCGGAACGACCCTACCTCGTTCGAGTTTCGGATACGGCCGACCGACACGCCGAATAAAAAGCATGAGATTGCTTCAATTTGTCCAGCGGGACACGGCAACCCTGCTAGCGTCCACTCCGCGACGACTCCTGTCGGGGAGAGTGGCCGTCCGGAGCACCGCTCCGGGTCATAGTTCGAACCCGTTGCCGCCGAGTGTGTCCGACGCGCCCGGCGCCGACCGAAAACGGATCACATGAAGAACACGCTCCTGCGTACCCTGCTCGGCGTCGGCTCCGCCTGCCTGCTGACCACCGCCGCGCTCACCCTCGGATCGCCCGTAGCGGTGGCGGACCCGCTGACCGATCTGTTGTGCAATTCCGGCTCCGCTCAGTTCTGCCCGCCCCCCGCGGCACCACCGCATACACCTCCACCCCGGTCGGACAATCCACGGCAGCCGAACAACCCGCCGCCACAGGTACCGCCGAGCCCCTCCTACAAGAACTGCACGGAGGTCCGCAACGCGGGCCGAGCTCCCTTGCTGCGCGGACAACCCGGTTATGCCTCGCACCTGGACCGGGACAACGACGGAATCGCCTGCGAGTGAATCGACACCGAGTCCGGTGAGCCATCGCGGAAGACCTACACCGATTGCGACCAGGTCCGTGCGGAAGGGGCCTGGCCGCTCTACCGCGGGGAGCCCGGCTTCAACGCGCATCCGGACCGGGACGGCGACGGAATCGCCTGCAAGCGGCGCGACCAGCGATCGGAGCGACTAGCGCAGCGCCTGGAAGGTCAGGATCGTCGCGCCGATGCGGATCTGATCGCCGTCGGCGAGCAGTGCGCCGCTGTCGATCTGATCGTCGTTGACGAAGACGCCGTTGGCCGAGTGCAGGTCCTTGATGAGCAGGCCCGCGCGGCTCGGCATGATGTGCGCGTGGTAGCGGCTGGCTCTCGGATCGTCCAGGACCAGGTCGTTGTCGGTCATCCGGCCGATACGCAGACCGCCCTGGGCGATCGCCACCACTCGCCCGTCCGGCATGCGCAGTTGGCCGCTGCGCACGGCGCGCGGCACCTCGGTGACGGTCTCGGTCATCGCCGCGGCGAGGCGCTCGACCTGACGCAGTTCGACCGTGCTCAGCGGCTCCTGCCGCAGCACGCGCTGCTCCAGGTCGACCAGCGCCGGTCCCGGGTCGATGCCCAGTTCGTCGGCGAGCACCCCGCGTACCTTGCGGCAGGCTTCCAGCGCGTCCGCCTGACGTCCGGACAGATACAGCGCGGTGATCAACTGACCCCACAGCGGTTCGCGCAGCGGGTGTTCGGTGGTCATCGCGACCAACTCGCCGATCACCGAGGACGCCCGCCCGCAAGCGATCTCGGCGTCGATGCGGGCCGAGGCCGCCAGCAGCCGCTCCTCGTCCATGGCGGTGGCGAAACCGTCGGCGAACTGCAGACCGGCCAGATCTGCCAGCGCCCGGCCGCTCCACTCGCGCAGCGCGGTACCGAACAACTGCGCCGCCCCCGCGTGATCGCCCACCGCGGCGGCACGGGCGCCCGCTTCCCGCGCTGCCTCGAAACGACCCAGGTCACAGGCGGTCTCATCGATCTCCAACCGATAGCCCGAGGACTCGGTGCGCAGCACCGTCGCCGGGTCGACGCCGGAATTGCGCAGCGCCTTACGGATGTTCGAGACGAAGACCTGCAAGCTGGCGGCATAGGAGTCGGGCGGTTCCTCGTTCCACACCAGGTCGGCGAGCGCGGCCGACGACACCGCGCGCCGCCGGTTCACCGTGAGCGCGGCGAGCAGAGCTCGCGGTTTGGGCCCGCCGACCGCCACCGGCTCACCACCGACGAGCAGGCGAACGGGCCCGAGCACGCGCACATCCAGACTCATGTGCACCTAGCCCTTGACGGGTGTATCAGGGTCAGGCGCTGATCGAGCGTCCGGCGGAGTGCAGGTCGTTGCACGCCTCGACCACGCGCGCCGCCATCGACGACTCGGCCTTCTTCAGGTAGCTGCGCGGGTCATAGGCCTTCTTGTTGCCCACCTCGCCGTCGATCTTCAGCACACCGTCGTAGTTGGCGAACATGTGCCCGGCGACCGGCCGCGTGAACGCGTACTGGGTGTCGGTGTCGACGTTCATCTTCACCACGCCGAAGCGCAGCGAGTCCTCGATCTCGGACTTCAGCGAGCCGGAACCGCCGTGGAAGACGAAGTCGAACGGCTGCGCGTCGGCGCCGAGGCCCAGCTTGGCCGCCGCGACCCGCTGCCCTTCGGCGAGCACCTCGGGCTTGAGCACGACGTTGCCCGGCTTGTACACCCCGTGCACGTTGCCGAAGGTGGCCGCGAGCAGGTACTTACCGTTCTCGCCCGCGCCTAGCGCGTCGATGGTCTTCTCGAAGTCCTCCGGCGAGGTGTAGAGCTTTTCGTTGATCTCGGCCTCGACACCGTCCTCTTCACCGCCGACGACGCCGATCTCGACCTCGAGAATGATGTTGGCCGCGTGGGTGGCCTTCAGCAGTTCCTTCGCGATCTCGAGGTTCTCGTCGATCGGGATCGCGGAGCCGTCCCACATGTGCGACTGGAACAGCGGGTTCTGTCCGGCGTTGACCCGCTCCTGCGAAATCGCCAGCAGCGGCCGGACGAAGGTGTCCAGCTTGTCCTTCGGGCAGTGATCGGTGTGCAGCGCGATGGTCACGTCGTACTTGGCCGCGACCACGTGCGCGAACTCGGCCAGCGCGACCGCGCCGGTGACCATTTCCTTCACACCCTGGCCGGAACCGAACTCCGCGCCGCCGGTGGAGAACTGGATGATCCCGTCACTGCCCGCGTCCGCGAAACCCTTGATGGCCGCGTTGATCGTCTCCGACGACGTGCAGTTGATGGCCGGGAAGGCGAAGGAGTTGGCTTTGGCCCGACCGAGCATCTCGGCGTAGACCTCCGGAGTCGCGATGGGCACAGTAAGACCTCCGTGTTGTGCGGCAAAGACCTATTTTGTCAGCCTTCACCCTAAGGCAGCAGTGTTTCGCCTGGTATGCAGGGAGGGAGTGCGCAGATGACCCACGGGTAATTTCGCGCACAGCATGAGCATTCTCAGGTGGAGCCGGTACTGTGGTGCCGGTAATTTGCGCTGGCAGCTTCCGACGCGGTGGCAAGCGATGCAAGCCAGCCGTATCGGACAGGAGGCCACGTGATTCTGCAGGCAGCGACAGAATCGGTGACGAGCAACCTCGCGCTTACCGAGTTGCTCGACCCGATGCACCTGCTCACGGAGACGTGGCTGAAGAACGCGGTGCTCCCGGCCATCCTGGTCATCGTCTTCATCGAGACCGGCCTGCTGTTCCCGATCCTGCCCGGCGATTCGCTGCTGTTCACCGGCGGCCTGCTCGCCGCGCAGCCGAGTCCGCCGGTGTCGATCTGGGTGCTGGTGCCCGCCACCGTGGTGGTCGCCTTCGCGGGTGACCAATGCGCGTATTGGATCGGCCGGGCGATCGGTCCCGCGCTGTTCCACAAGGAGGACACCCGGTTCTTCAAGAAGCACTACGTGACCGAGACGCACGAGTTCTTCGAGAAACATGGACCGAAGACGATCATCCTGGCCCGGTTCGTGCCGATCGTGCGCACCTTCATGCCGGTGCTGGCCGGTGTGTCCAAGATGGACTACCGCAAGTACGTCGCGTTCGACATCGTCGGCGCGCTGCTGTGGGGCGGCGGTGTCACGATTCTCGGCTACTTCCTGGGCAACGTCGCGTTCATCCGGGACAACATCGAGGCGATCTTCCTGCTCATCGTGTTCGTCTCGATCCTGCCCGGCATCACCGCGGTGGCGAAGAAGCTGCTCAACCGCAGCGCGCCCGCGACCGAACCGGTCGAGGCCGAGCTGACCGCTTCGACCAGCGAGCCCACCCACTGAAGCCGGTGACGACCGAATCGTCGCCCCTAGCCGTGGGCAGTTTCGATCCCCTGTTGTCGGCGGGCCCCGCGCTCGTCTGGACAGTGGTGTTGACCTTCGTCTTCCTCGAGTGCGCCGTGATCCTCGGGCTGTTTCTGCCCGGTGACTCGATGCTCATCACCGCGGGCATCGTGATGGCCTCACATGCCTCGGGTGAGGCGCACGTCTGGGCGCTGTCGCTGGGCGCGATGGTCGCGGCCATCGCGGGCAACCAGGTCGGCTACGTGATCGGGCACCGGACCGGACAACATCTGGTCGCCCGCAAGGACGGCAGATACATCAACGTCCGCAACCTGCAGCGTGTCGCCGAGTTGCTGCACCGGCACGGATTCGTCGCGGTGTTGATCGCCCGGTGGATTCCGTGGGTGCGCACCCTGTGCCCCTCGGTCGCGGGCGCGGCCCGCATGGACCACCGCAAGTTCACCGTGGCCAGCACCATCGGAGCGATCGTCTGGGCGCCGGTGCTGTTGCTCATCGGCTACTACGCGGGCAGCTTCTTGCAGCGTGTGCCGTGGTTGATGCCGATCGTGATCGGCACGCTGGTGGTGGGCCTGATCATCGGAACGGCGCTCGGCGTGCGGCACTACCGGCAGGAGATGTCGCAGCCGGCCGAGGACTTCACGCTCGAGACCACACCGAGCGTGGTGCTGGAGTCGGAGAGCTGAAGCCGGTCACAGACCCGCGGCGCTGACCTGGTAGGCCGCCTCCATGAGCAGCCAGCCGGACAACTGCACGGACAGATCGCGTCCCGGTACTTTCGACGAGGTCACCGAACCGCCGGAGGTGAAGTGGCCCGCTCCGGCGCTGCCGCCGGGCAGTTGCGCAGGCTTGCTCCAATCGTGCCCGAACAGCGGCTCGCCCTCGACCTGGAGCCGGTTGGCCCAAGCCGCCTCGGCGGACGCCTGCACGATCGCGGCGGCCCGACGGCGGTCGACGACCCGTTCCCGGTCCTCACCCGGCAGCATCACGGCGACCAGCGCCAGGTAGCGGACCAGGATGCCGTTGAACAGTCCGCCGTCGCCGCCCCCGCCGCCGTTCACGACCCCCTCGGTGGTCATGTGTTCCTCGACGGCCGCGAGCAGCCGGTGCACGCGTTCGATGTGCTCGGGCTCGCCGGTCTGCACGGCCAGCTCGGTCTCCAGGCCGAGCGCCACGCCTTGGCAGTAACTGAACACCGGACGCTCGATCTCACCGGAGGGCAGGTGGATGCCGTCCAGGATCAAACCGGTCTCCGGATCGCGCAGCGTGGCATGCAACCAGTCGGCCATCTGCTGGGCGCGCTGGATCCGCCCGAGGCGTAACAGCGCGATCGCGGCGGGACCGTTCGCGGGCGCGTTGAAGTAGTCCGAGCCCAGGCGCCACGGCAGACCGCCGCCGATCTGCGGGCGCCACCCGTCGTGCAACTGCTTCTCCAGCGCGGCCAGCGCACTGCGCACGTCGGCGCCCTGAGTGCGCTCGGCACGTTCCAGCGCGATGGCCAGCCAGGCCATGTCGTCGTAGTACCGGTTGGTCCAGCCGGTCAGGTTGCGGATACGGTGCGAGCGCGCCAGCGCGGCGATTCGCCTGCGGCGCAGCGGTGTCGGCGTCCGGTTCGCGGCGTCGACCGCGCACTCGAGCAGATGCGCCTGCCACCAGTAGTGCCACGAACCGAAGACCCGCTCGCGCTTGGTGGCAGGCCAGCCGACCACGCCGAGCTCGGTCCCCGGCAGCGCCCACAGCGCGCGGAGGTGGCGTGAGACGACCGCCGATTCGGCCATGTCCGCCCGTTCGGACCACAGCGTCGCGGGCGCCCCGGCATCCCGGCCCGCCTGCGCCCGGCCGGCCGGCGGACGCGGTGCCGAGGAGCGCTTTTCGGCGTGCTCCGCGCGCGGCACCTCGATATCGTCGCTCCGCGAGGTCATGTGTCAATGGTGCCAGGCCAGAACGGATTTACGCGCCCGATTTGTTACGAAAGCGATGTTAAATCGTGCCGGTTCGCACCGTCACCGGAAGATCTCCTGTTCACGAGGCCGAGCGCGCGACACGATCATGACCACGCCGTGGACAGATCGGCGTGTTGCCGGATCCACGCGTGCATCGCGATCCCCGCGGCCACGCCCGCGTTGATGCTGCGGGTGGAACCGAACTGCGCGATCGACACCGTCATCACGGCCGCCTGCTTGGCGTGATCGGTGACACCGGGGCCTTCCTGGCCGAACAGCAGCAGGCACGCGCGCGGCAGCGTGACCGTCTCCAACGGGACCGAGCCCGGCACGTTGTCCACGGCGACCACCGTCAGCCCGGCGCGTTCGCTGAACGCCAGCAGCTCCCCGATGTCGGCATGGTGGCGGATGTGCTGGTAGCGGTCGGTCACCATGGCGCCGCGGCGGTTCCAGCGCCGTCGGCCGACGATGTGCACCGCCGCGGCGGCGAAGGCGTTCGCCGTGCGGACCACCGTGCCGATGTTCGCGTCGTGCCCGAAATTCTCGATCGCGACGTGGAACGGATGCCTGCGCCGATCGATGTCGGCGACGATGGCCTCGCGGCTCCAGTACCGGTAGGCGTCGACCACGTTGCGGCGGTCGCCGCCCGCCAGCAGTTCGGGGTCCAGACGCGGATCGTCCGGTGGCGGCTCGACGTGCTCGCTCGCCCACGGGCCGACGCCGTTGGGATGCTCACCCCACTCCGTCGGCCCGGGGAGGTCCTGCTCGGCCGTGTCCGGGTGACTCACCCCGACGATGCTAATTCCGGCCACCGCGCCGACGCGGGGTGGCCCTGTGCCCGGCTCAGTAGCTGGACGACGAGCTTCCCGCGAACGCGCCGACCAGGCCGAGTATCACGAACAACACGACGAACACCAGGCTCAGGCACAGCAGCGCGGTGGCGATGATCCCGCAGATGTAACCTGCGTTGACGTTCCCCCGGCCACCGATGGCCCCGCCGGACGTGTCGATCTCGTTCAGCGCCCGCTTGCCCATCACCCAGGCGAAAGGCCCCATGATCTGGCACAGCACGAGACTGAGGATGCCCAGGATCAAGATCGTGGTGGCCTGCGGGTGGTCCGGCGGAGGTCCGTAGGCACCGTAGGCTGGATAGCCGTACGGTGGCTGCTGCGGCGGATAGCTCATCAGCAGGATGGTAGTGGGTGTGGCCGACTACACCACATATTCGGCGGACAGCTCTATCGAACCCCCGAACCGCCGCGACAACCATGGAATCCATGACCGAGACACACGCCGAACCGACCCTCGCGCTCGACCCGCCGCCTGCTGCGCCGGAACCGGAAGAGCACGTGCTGCGCGCGGTGCTGCTCGCGCCGGTGCGCGCCCGGTTCTGGAAGGAACTCGTCTACGTACTCACCGTTTTCCTGCTCGGCTGCGTGGCGGTCGTCTATCTGTTCTTCGGGTTCGGCGGCGGACTGTATCTCGCGATCACCATCATCGGCCTGCCGGTGCTGGCACTGGTGCTGCTCGGTGGGCGGGTGTGGGGCCGCGTCTACCGCGCGCTGGCCGAGGACCTCCTCGGCGTCGCCGTCGCGCCGCCTCCGCCGTTCGCGCCCGCACCAGGCCCGATCGGATTCCTGAAGGCCGCTTTCACCGATCGGGCGAGCTGGCGTGTGGTGCTGTTCCTGCTCGCCCAGGCCGTGCTCGGCGTGGGCGTCGGGTACCTGGTGCTCGTCGTGGTCGCGATGACCATGTTCATCGCGCTGTCCCCGATTCCGTGGGCATTGGTCCACCCGACCAACGTCGACGAGCACGGCGTCGAGCACCAGTCGATGGTCCAGTTCGGCGATTTCTACATCGACAGCTTGCCGAAGGTGCTCGTCTTCGCGCTGATCGGCCTGCTCGGCTGCCTGGCGCTGCCCTGGCTGCTGCGCGGCGTCTGCTGGGTGCACCGGCTGCTGACCATCGCCCTGCTCAGTGCGACGGCGCGTGACCGCCGGGTGACCGAGTTGCAGGAAAGCAGGCGGACCGCGGTCGAGGACGCCGCGGCGACGCTGCGCAGACTGGAACGCGACCTGCACGACGGCACCCAGGCCCGGCTGGTCACCATCGCGATGGCGCTGGGCCGGGCCGAGGATCGGCTCGCGGCGGGCGGGGATCCCAGCGACCTGATCGCGGACGCGCACGCGGGCTCCAAGGAGGCGCTGGCCGAGCTGCGCGAGCTGGTGCGCGGAATCCACCCGCCCGCTTTGGAACTCGGTCTCGAGCCGGCCCTCGAGACGCTGACGGCGCGCTGCTCGGTGCCGGTGGAGCTGCGGGTGCACCTGCCCGAACGACCGACTCCGGCCATCGAGGCGATCGCCTACTTCTCGGTGGCCGAGCTGCTGACCAACGTGGTGCGGCACGCGCGGGCCACCAGCGCGTGGGTCTCCGTGCTGCCGAGTGACGGGCGAACCATCGCGGTCACGGTCCGCGACAACGGGATCGGCGGCGTGGCGCCCCCCGCGGACGGTGCGTTCGGCGTGGGCAGCGGGTTGTCCGGTCTCGCGGCGCGGGCCCGGACCGTGGACGGGACGCTGAGCGTGCAGAGCCCGGCAGGCGGACCGACCGTGGTGACCATCCTGCTCCCGCTGGCGGGGTCGCGATGAGCCGGCGGCGGGACGCGGCCACGAGCGAGGGACTGCGCATCGTGATCGCCGAGGACAGCGCCATCCTGCGGGACGGGCTGGCCGGGCTGCTCACCGAGCGCGGCCACGAGGTGGTCGCCATGGTCGGTGACGCGACCACCCTCGCCGACGTGGTCGGCGCGCACGATCCCGACGTCGCCGTGGTGGACGTGCGAATGCCCCCGAGCTACACCGACGAAGGGCTGCTCGCGGCCATCGAGCTGCGCCGCAAATACCCGATGACCGGCGTGCTGGTGTTCTCCCAGTGGGTCGAGACCCGCTATGCCACCGAACTTCTCGCCTGTGGCGCCAGCGGCGTCGGCTACCTGCTCAAGGATCGGGTCGCCGATGTCAGGGACTTCGTGGACGCGCTCTACCGCGTCGCCACCGGCGGCACCGCGCTCGATCCGGAGGTGGTGAGTCAATTGATGGGCGCCTCGCGTCAGCAGGATTCACTGGCCCGCCTCACCCCACGTGAGCGCGAGGTGCTCGAGCTGATGGCGCAGGGCCTGTCCAACAGCGCCATCGCCGCCGCCCTCACCGTCACCGAACGCGCGGTGGAAAAACACATCGGCAACATCTTCATCAAGCTCGATCTGCCGCCCTCCGACACCCACCACCGCCGTGTACTGGCGGTATTGCGACTCAAAGGGTGATTTGTCGGCCGCCTCGCCCACACTATGTGCCACACTCCCCAGCGAATCGACAGCATGGGAGGGCATCGTGAGCATCGGTTCCTACTGGCCTGATCACCTTCTGACGCTCGCGGAATGGGAGGCGCTACCCGAGGACAACAGCCGTTGCTACGAACTGGTGGAGGGTGTTCTGCTCGCCTCGCCGCGCCCGGCATCGCGACACCAGTGGGCGACCTTGCGACTCGCCGCACAGATCGAGCCGCAACTGCCCGCCGACTACAGCGCCCTCGTGCAGTCGGAAGTGGTGGTCTTCGATGGCCGACTGCCGACTGTCCGTGTCCCTGACGTGCTGGCGGGGCCGAGTGAGGACCTCGCCGCGAACCTCCCGCGCTGGAACGCCACCGACATCCTGCTCGCGGTCGAGATTCTCGCCGACGGCACGCGCCGCACCGATCGACTGACCAAATGGTTCGAGTACGCCGACGCCGGTATCGAGCACTACTGGCTGCTCGACCTGGAGCCGGTCCGCTTGACGGCATACCGGTTGATCGGCGGCGGCTACGAGCTGGTCGCCGAATGCTCCGGCTCCGTGACAACGGAGCTGGCGGGAAGTCCGATCACGATCGACCTCACCGGCCTGACCAGCCGTCGAGCGCGCGGATAGCCGCTCCCCGCCGACTGTGCCGGGCCTATCCTGGAGGTCTGGCACTCGGGGTGGAGGCTGGCATGGAACACGAGCGGATATTGCGCACGGTGCTCGGGGTCACCGCCGGGTATCTGGTTCTGCTCGCGTTGTGGCTGGGGTGGGTGGTGCACCGGACGCCGCCGGGGACGGTGCCGTATCAAATCGTGGCGCTGGTCGGGTTGTTCGGCTCCTGTGTCGGCGTCGGGATGCTTCTGGCGGCTCGTCCGTCCAAGGCGGATCGCCAACTGTGGCGACACGGCTTGGAGGGTTGGGCGACGGTGGAGGGCGTGCACCCGCTGGAGCGCACCGACCATCACACCGAGCTCACCGAACTGGATCTGGAACTGACCGTGCCCGGTTCGCAAAGTTACCGGGGCACCGTCGTTTTCGACGTCACACCGGCCGACAAACCCCGCCTCGCGGTCGGCGAGATCCTTTCGATCCGCGTCGACCCGGCGAACCGGGATCGCATCATTCTGGTGCTGTGACCACCGGCTCGAGGTGGGCTTTCGGGTCGGCGAGCAGATACTGCGCGGCCGCGTAGGTAGCCAGGATCACGCCTTCGGTCACCCGGCGGGCGCGCTCACCGCGCGCGAACAACCGCCGCAGCACGATGAGACCGTCGGAGACGGTGAACAGCAGCGCGCCGAGTCCGAGGCGGCTGCGCGGATCGGCGCCGGGGATGTTCAAGCCCGCCATGTTTTTCGTGGCGGGCGCCAGCGCCGGGTCGGAGGCCAGCACGGCCGCGGCGCCCAGGGTGACGCCGTATGCCGTCAGCGGTGCGGCTACCGAGGGCGCTTTGCTCCGCAGCAACCCTGCCGCACCCAGCCAGGCGACCACCCGCGGTATCGCTGCCCCGGCGGTGGGCCTGCCCCCCATCCGCCACCACAGCGTCGCGTACCCGGCCTGCATCACCGCGAACGACGAAGCCCCGGCGATCAGCCTGTGGTCGTCGTCCGGGTCGATGAGCAATATGTCGCCGACGGTCGCCGCACCCAGCGACCCGATCAGCACCCTACGCTCAGTGGACGGCAGCTGCTTGCCCTCGGTCGCCACGTCGGCCGCGAGCAGTGGCATGAGCAGCGGTTTCGCGATCCACTGCGCCTTCTCCCGTCCGGTGACCGCGCCGTAGACGGCGACCGCCGCCGCCGCGAGATACCCGGCTCGGAACAGGCGCATCGGCTAGAAGCTCGGCTCGGTCGGGGCGGGGGGCAGCGTGACGACCTGGCCCGCGTAGCTCAGACCCGCGCCGAAGCCCAGCAGCAGCGCCGTCTGCCCGCCCTTCGCCTTACCGGTGACAAGCATCTCCTCGATGGCGAGGGGGATGGAGGCAGCCGAAGTGTTGCCGGTGTTCTCGATGTCGTTGGCCATCGGGATCTCGTCGGCCAGCCCGAGGTTCTTCTTCATCAGCTCGTTGATCCGGGCGTTGGCCTGATGCGGGACGAAGACCTCGATGTCCTCCTTGGCCACGCCGGACACCTCGAGCGCGGTGGACAGCGCACGCGGAAGGGTGACCGCGGCCCAGCGGAAGACGCGCGGGCCTTCCATTCGCAGCGACATCCGGCCGACCGGATCGATGGCCGGGTCGAGACCTTGCATGGACTGGGCGCGGTGCATGTATTCCAGGAAGTCGATGTCCTGCATGATCGCCGCGGCGTTCTCGCCGTCGCTGCCCCACACGGTGGGCGAGATGCCGTTTTCTTCGCTCGGTCCGACCACCACCGCGCCCGCGCCGTCACCGAAGATCATCGCGGTGCCGCGGTCGGTGGGGTCGAGTCCGACGGTCATCGTCTCGGCGCCGATGAGCAGGACGTACTCGACGGAGCCGGAGCGGATCATGTCGGCGGCCACGCCGAGGCCGTATCCGAAGCCGCCGCAGCCGGAGGTCAGGTCGAAGGCCGGGACGCCGTTCATCCCGATGTCGTAGGCAACCTGGGGCGCGCCGTGCGGGGTGAGGGTCAGCCAACTGGACGTGGCCAGGATCAGCGCGCCGATCTTCGACCGGTCGATGCCGCTGTTGACGATCGCGCGCTCGCCCGCCGCCGCGGCTATCGAGCGGAGCGTCTCCTCACCGCTGATCCAGCGCCGGTTGCGGACACCGGTGCGCTCGTAGATCCATTCGTCGGTGGAATCCAGGACCTCGCACACCTCGGCGTTGCTGACCAAGCGCTTGGGTCGGTAAGCGCCGATTCCGAGCATCGCAACGTTCTCGCGACTTCTGTTGACTGCAATGCTCACCACTGGAGACTCACACGACCCTTCGCCTTTTTCGAAGACTTGACCATCGTCCAGGTTATCCCAGGGCGAGATCCTTCAAGCCGAGGATCGACCGGTACTCCAGCCCTTCCGCGGCGATCACCTGGTCGGCGCCGGTCTCCCGGTCGACGACGGTGGCGACGCCGACCACGGTAGCGCCTGCCGCGCGCAGCGCACGCACCGCGGTCAGGGGTGAGTTTCCGGTCGTGGTGGTGTCCTCGACGACCAGCACCCGCTTGCCCACGATGTCCGGGCCTTCGATCTGGCGCTGCATGCCGTGCGACTTCGCCGCCTTGCGCACCACGAAGGCATCGATCGGGCGGCCGGGCGCGTGCATGACGGCCAGCGCCACCGGGTCGGCCCCCATGGTCAGGCCGCCGACGGCGTCGAAGTCCCAGTCCGCGACGAGCTCGCGCAGCAACTTGCCGATCAGCGGGCCCGCGCCGTGGTGCAGGGTCGCGCGACGCAGGTCGACGTAGTAGTCGGCCTCCTTGCCCGAGGACAGGGTCACCCGGCCGTGGACCACGGCGAGCTCGCGTACCAGCGCGGCCAACCTATCCCTGTCGTTGGTAATCACGTCGATCATGTCAAGTCCTTCCGCGTGCGTTGAACAGCCCGCGATTGAGCCGGGCCCCCAGGGTTCGCGGGATCATTCCGGCGACGGTAGTGAGCGCTTTGTACTGCATACCGGGCACGCTGAGCACCCGGCCCTTCTCCAGATCACGCAGTGAGCCGGCGACTACCTGGTCGACGCTCAGCCACAACGCTTTCGGCAGCGAGGACATCTCGATGCCTGCTCGCCGATGAAATTCCGTGCGGACGAATCCCGGGCACAGGGCTTGGACCCGGACTCCGGTTCCGGCCAATCCCCCTGCCAACCCTTCGGTGAAGGATACGACGTAGGCCTTGGACGCCGAATACGTCGACCCTCGTCCGGGGATCAGGCCCGCGACGCTGGCCACATTGACGACGCAACCGTTCGCCGCCGCGATCATCGACGGCAGCGCGGCCCTGGTGAGCCGCACCACCGACGTGACGTTGACGTCGAGTTGCGCCTGCAACTGCTCGGGCGGCAACGTCCAGAACTCCCCCGAGTGCGCGAAACCCGCGTTGTTGACCAGGAATTCGACGCCATCGGACAGCCGTGCCGCGACCTGCTCCCGATCCTCGGGCCGGGCCAGATCGGCGACGAGTATCTGCGAGCGGGTGCCGAAGCGCAGTTCCATGTCGGTCGCGAGGGCCGCGAGCCGCCGCTCGTCCCGGGCGACCAGCACCAGGTCGTAGCCGAGCGAGGCCAGGCGCGTCGCGTAACCGTGGCCGATGCCCGAGGTCGGCCCGGTGATCAAGGCCACCGGGCGGGTGGCGCCGGGCAGCCTGGGATGTGGGTGCTCGGTCATGACCGCGCGATCGTTCGCAGTCGCGCGGGCCCGATGGGCGCGCGGCCGGTCACTTCGGCACGGGTCCCTGGTAGGGGCGGAATCCGGGATGGAACGGTCCGCCGGGCGGGTCCGAGGGCCGCTGCCGCGACTCCGCGTCGGACCGGCCCTCGGCGGCGGCGCGCTCGTCGCGCTCCCCGCGTGCCCGAGTCTTCTCGTCCTGGCGCGCGCGGGCACGGGCGTTCGGCACCACGGCGAGCGAGGGGCGACGGGCGGGTTCGGGACCCGGCTCGTCCGCACGGTCGTCCGAGTGGGAATCGTCGCCGGGACGTTCGTCGTCCACGTCGTCTGCGCGCGACCGGTCCGCGGCGTCGTCGTCGATGTTGCGAGCGTTCTCGCCCCGCTGGCGCTCGCGTGGGCGCGGACGGCCCGGATCGTGCCCGCCGTCGTCGAAGCGCGGCTCGCTGACCGGCGGCAGCACGTGCAGCAGGCCGGACAGGCGCAGCACCGCGTCGATCGCGCTCTCCCAGTCCTTCGGAGTGGTGCCGACCAGCAGCATGCCCAGCGTCCAGTTGCCCTCGCTCCAGAGCATCTGCACGGTGTCGGGCAGCGCCTCGATGAACGCGACCATGCGCTGATCGACGGCGTGCCTGGCGATTTCGGGATTGGTCGCGAAGACCACACGGTCGCCGATGGCGCCGAGCAGTTCCAGATCGTGGTCCTTGGGCGGCGAGGCCGTCTTCAACCGCATGTCCACGTCGATGTCCGAGCCGATCTGGCGGCGGACCGCGACCAGGGTCGCGGAATCCTCCAGGTCGAACAGCACGAACTTCTCACCCTTGCGGATGCCGGAGACCACGTCGACCGCGGAGAGATAGCCCAGTTTGGCCAGCGCGCCACGCCGCCACGTCGACGGCAGCGCGGGTTCCACGGACACGTAGGTATAGCCCTGCGACTTCGCCCAGACCTGTCGCGCGTGACCGGTCCGCTGCCGCTGGAGCCGATCGAAATACAGCAACACGATCGCGCCCACGAGCGCGACCGCCGCCAACCCGAACCACATTGCCGTCATCGACGCCTAGCCTAATGGTCCCGGCCGGACATGGTCCGTCATTACCCCCGCGCCGGGCCGAGCGAAACCGTGGCGGCCGCTCCCGGGACGAATGGGCGCCGCTGCGCGCGAAAGGCACTCGGGTCGGCTCATCGTCCGCCGCCGGGCAGCGAGGTACCGATGATGACCTTGGCCTGGATGGAACCGTCCGGCGCCTTGTCGCCCTGGATCAGCACGAGCTCACCGGGGGGCAGATCGGACACTTCGGTGCCCGACAACGCGATCACCTGGGTGTTCGCGTCGGTGCGCACCGTAATTGTGTTGCCCATCACCGAACTCACCGTCAAGGTGCCGCCGTCGTTGGCGGTGATGGTGCCCATGGTCGCGCCGAGTCCTTCGACGTCGCCCAGGCCTGGCACGCCCGGCAGCCCGCTCGGCGGGGTCGGCGGAGCGGTCCTGGTGCCGGGCAATGGCCTCGTGGTGGCGGGCGCCGTCGAGGCGGCCGCCGTGTCGGACGGACCGGAATCGCTGCCGCCGAGCAGCACGCCCGCGACAACGCCGATCGCACCGATCAACAGCACGACGCCGATCGCCAGGGCGATCCACAGGCCGGTATTGCGCCGCGGCGGCTCCGGCGGCCGGGGCGGCAATCCACCACCGGGCGGCGGCGCCGTACCCGACCACCGATCACCGCCACTGTCGGGATAGGCGGTCCACTGGGAGTCGTAGGGCGGGAACTCTCGCGTCGCGTTCGTCCCCGGCGGGCCCCAGGAGCCGTATTGCTGCGTCGGGGGGTACTCCGACGGAGCACCGGTGCCGTACGCGTCGTTGTACTGCGTGGTGTGCGTCGGATCCCCGTACCCGGACTTGCCCGGCGAGCCCAGGTGTTCGGTCGGCGCCTCCTCCGGCCGCTGCCCCCATGGATCGTTCGGGTTGGTCATGCGCTCCAGCGTAGGTCCGTTCGGTCGCCCGCGCCCGCAAGTAGGCGGCCTCGCTCCCAGCGCTGCCCGGAGCGAGTCCGCCTACCCTCCTCGGCTCATCTCCCGACGATCAGTCCGTCGCCGTCGGGGCTGACGGCCACCTTGACGCTGTCGCCGTCGGAGATCTCGCCCGCCAGCAGTTCCTTGGCGAGGGAGTCGCCGATGGCCTGCTGGATCAGCCTGCGCAACGGGCGCGCGCCGTAGGCGGGGTCGTAGCCGCGCACGGCGAGCCAGAACCGCGCCGAGTCGCTGACCTCCAGCTTCAGCCTGCGCTGCGTCAGCCGCTTCTGCAGCTGCTCTAGCTGGATGTCGACGATGCGCTCGAGCTGCTCCTCGTCGAGGGAGTGGAACATGACCACGTCGTCGAGACGGTTGAGGAACTCCGGCTTGAACGCCGAACGCACCGCGTTCATGACGAACTCGCGATCACCGCCCGCGCCCAGGTTGGAGGTCAGGATGAGGATGGTGTTGCGGAAGTCCACCGTGCGGCCTTGTCCATCGGTGAGCCTGCCCTCGTCGAGCACCTGCAGCAGGATGTCGAACACGTCCGGGTGCGCCTTCTCGATCTCGTCGAACAGCACCACCGTGTAGGGCCTGCGCCGCACCGCCTCGGTGAGCTGACCGCCCTGGTCGTAACCGACGTAACCGGGCGGGGCGCCGACCAGCCGGGCGACGGAGTGCTTCTCGCTGTACTCGCTCATGTCGATGCTGACCATGGCGCGCTCGTCGTCGAACAGGAAGTCCGCCAACGCTTTCGCCAGCTCGGTCTTGCCGACGCCGGTCGGGCCGATGAACATGAACGAGCCGGTCGGGCGGTTCGGGTCGGCGACGCCCGCCCGCGCCCGGCGCACCGCGTCGGACACCGCCTGCACCGCCTCGGTCTGGCCGACCACGCGACGCCCCAGCTCCTCCTCCATGCGCAGCAGCTTCTGCGTCTCCCCTTCCAGCATCCGGCCCACCGGGATGCCGGTCCACGAGGACACCACCTCGGCGATGTCGTCCGGGCCGACCTCCTCCTTGAGCATGACCTCGCCGTCACCCGCTGTCGCCGAGACCTTTTCGGCCTCGGCGAGCTGCTTCTCCAGCGCCGGAATCCGGCCGTAGCGCAGCTCGGCCGCCTTGCCCAGGTCACCGTCGCGCTCGGCGCGTTCGGACTCGCCGCGCAGCGCCTCCAGTTGCTCCTTGAGCGTGCGCACCTGGTCGATCGCGTTCTTCTCGTTCTGCCAGCGGGTGGTCAGCTGGTTGAGCTTCTCCCTGCCGTCGGCGAGTTCGGCCCGCAGTTTCTCCAGCCGCTGCTTGGAGGCCTCGTCGGTCTCCTTGGCGAGCGCGACCTCCTCGATCTCCAGCCTGCGCACCGCGCGCTCCACCTCGTCGATCTCCACCGGTCGGGAGTCGATCTCCATCCGCAACCGCGAGGCCGACTCGTCGACCAGGTCGATCGCCTTGTCCGGCAGGAACCGGGAGGTGATGTAGCGGTCCGACAGCGTGGCCGCGGCGACCAGCGCGGAGTCGGTGATGCGCACGCCGTGGTGCACCTCGTAGCGATCCTTGATGCCGCGCAGGATTCCGATGGTGTCCTCCACCGACGGCTCGCCGACCAGGACCTGCTGGAAGCGCCGCTCCAAGGCGGCGTCCTTCTCGACGTGCTTGCGGTACTCATCCAGGGTGGTCGCGCCGACCAGGCGCAGCTCGCCGCGGGCCAGCATCGGCTTGATCATGTTGCCCGCGTCCATCGCCGACTCGCCGGTGGCGCCCGCACCGACGATGGTGTGCAGCTCGTCGATGAAGGTGATGATCTGGCCCGCACTGTTCTTGATGTCCTCCAGCACGGCCTTGAGGCGCTCCTCGAATTCGCCGCGGTACTTCGCCCCCGCGACCATCGCGCCGAGATCCAGCGCCACGACTGATTTGCCGCGCAACGATTCGGGGACGTCGCCCGCCACGATGCGCTGAGCGAGTCCCTCGACGATGGCCGTCTTACCGACGCCCGGCTCGCCGATCAGCACCGGGTTGTTCTTGGTGCGTCGGCTCAGGACCTGCACCACCCGGCGGATCTCGGTATCCCGGCCGATGACCGGGTCGAGCTTGCCGGAGCGGGCGGCGGCGGTGAGATCGGTGGAGTACTTCTCCAGCGCCTGGTAGCTGCCCTCCGGATCGGGGCTGGTGACGCGGGCGCTGCCGCGTACGGCGGTGAACGCCGCACGCAGCGCGTCGGCGGTGGCGCCGTATTTGGTGAGCAGCATCGTGACGTCGGAGTCGCCTGCGGCGAGACCGACCATCACGTGCTCGGTGGAGACGTACTCGTCACCCAGCTCGGTGGCCAGACGCTGCGCCGCGGTGATCGCGGCGAGGGCCTCGCGGCCCAGCTGCGGCGCCGTGGTGGCGCCGGTGGCCCGCGGCAGCCGGTCCACGATGTCCTGGGCCTCGCGGCGCACGGTCGCCGGGTCCGTTCCGACGGCCTTCAGCAAGGGCGCGGCGATGCCGTCGGTCTGGTCCAGCAACGCCACCAGCAAGTGCGCCGGACGAATCTCCGGGTTGCCCGCGGCGGAGGCCGCCTGCAAAGCGGCCGTCAGAGCCGCCTGGGTCTTGGTGGTGGGATTGAACGAGTCCACGAGTCACCTTCCTACTAGTCGATTCCCACGGCGCCGAGCGCGATCGTCCAGTGCGTACCCCGAGGCTCACCCTCGCTTCGTCTGGCCGCTTCTTCGGCTCGGCGCCGTTCCTTACCGTCCAACGTTGGAAAGGTTGAGTCTGTTCCGCTCAAGTTTTAATTTCTTCGGCGCGCCGGTCCCGCACCGCCGGATGGAGTCGAACGCTACGCCCCGACACGGGCGAATGCGACGCCCGCGACACCGCCGAAGCGATGATTCCGCACGTCGACGGGGTTCGGATGCCTACGATGACCACGGCCGTCACTTTGTTGCATCACTCTTCACCCCGAATCAAGGAGCGAATGGATGCGCGCGATCGTGGTACGGAAGTTCGGAGCGACGCCGGAACTGGCCGAGATGCCGATGCCGGAACCCGGGCCGGGAAGCGTGCGGGTTCAACTCCAGGCGGCCGGGGTGAACCCCTTCGACCAGCGCATGGCCTCCGGGATCCTGGACGGCCGACTACCCCACGACTTTCCCATGATCCTCGGGGTGGACGGCGCGGGCACGGTCGCAACGATCGGCGAGGGCGTCAGCCGCTTCGCCGTCGGCGACCGGGTGGTCGGCAAATTCCTCACACCACCGGTGGGGCACGGCAGCTTCGCCGAGTACGCGGTGCTGCCCGAAGGCGGCACGCTGGTGCCGATCCCGCCGGGCGTGCCGACCGTCGCCGCCGCGGCGCTGCCGACAGCCGGAGTCACCGCCCAGGATCTCGTGGACGCCACCCAGATCCGGCCCGGCCAGACCGTGCTGATCGTAGGCGCGACCGGCGGCGTCGGCTCCTTCCTGGTGCAACTGGCCAATATCGCGGGCGCACGCGTCATCGCCACGGCGCGGGGCAGTTCCGCCGATCAGATGACCAGGCTGGGTGCGGCGGAGACGGTGGACTACACCGCGGCCCCGGTACGCGACCAGGTCGCCGCCGCGCATCCCGACGGCATCGACGTCCTGTTCGACCTGGTGAGCACGCCCGAAGCGCTCGCGGAGCTGACCACGCTCGTCCGCGACGGCGGCACCGTCTACTCCACCACCTTCGCCGCCGACGAGGACGCGTTGCGCGCGCGGTCGCTGCGGGGCGGCAATATCGAATCCAAGGGCAAGGCGCCGGAGCTGGCCCGGCTGATCCAGCGTGTCGCGGCGGGGGACGTGGTCGTGCCGATCGACGCGACCGTCCCGCTCGCGGAGGGACCCGCGGTCATCGGAGCGCGGGGCGCGCGCGGGAAGACCGTGCTCGCCATCTGAGCCGTACCGGCCCACCGTGCGGGCCGGCGTCCCGCGAGACCACCCGGAGGTGTGCGATGAGCAACCGAGCACCCCAATTCGGCTTGTTCCTGATTCCCGAGGCCGACGACTTCCGCCGGCTCGCCGAACTGAGCGCGTACGCCGACGTTGCCGGACTCGACCTGATCGGGATCCAGGACCACCCCTACCAGCGCCGCTTCTTGGACACCTGGACGCTGATCACCACTCTCGCCGCGCGGACCGAGCGGATCACCTTCTTCCCCGACGTGGCGAACCTGCCGCTGCGCCAGCCCGCGCTGCTGGCGAAAGCGGTGGCCTCGCTCGACATCATCAGCGACGGCCGGATCCAGCTCGGCCTCGGCGCGGGCGCGTTCTGGGACGCCGTCGCCGGAATGGGCGGGCCGCGCCGGACCGGCGGCGAGGCGGTGCGCGCCCTGGCCGAGGCGATCGCGGTGATCCGGGCCATGTGGAGCGACGCGCGATCGGTGCGGGTGCCCGGCGCCTCCTACTCCCTCGCGGGCGCGCACCCCGGTCCCCAGCCGCGGCACGATCCCGGCATCTGGCTAGGCGCGAAGGGGCCGCGCATGCTCGAGCTCACCGGTCGGGTCGCCGACGGCTGGGTGCCGTCGTCCGCGTGGGCGCCACCGGAGTTCCTCGCCGAGGCGGGCAGCCGGATCGATGACGCCGCCGCGGCGGCGGACCGGGACCCGCTGGCCGTGCGGCGGGTGTTGAACGTGTCCGGGCACATCACGGCGGACGGGGCCGATCACGGCTTCCTGGACGGTCCACCCGAGCGGTGGGCCGACGATCTGCTGACACTGCACCGCGCCCAGCGGATAGACGGATTCGTCTTCTGGCCGACCGAGGGGGAACCGGTCGAGCAGATCCGTCGTTATACCGAGCAGGTCGTGCCTGCGGTCCGTACCGGCGCCGGGACCTGACCTTCCGGGAACAAGCGTCTGGGCACGCCGGAGGGGTCGCGGCGACGGTCCATGACGGGTCAGCGACATTCGTCGTTTGCCCACCGATTACCGTGTGGCCGGGTCTCACGGCACCGACGGCGCGGTCGGACGTAGTCCGTCTCCAGCCCGCGCCCGGCCGCAGCGGAGGCGAAGGTACGCCTATACCCACACGACCACGGCATTTTCGGGGATACTTGTCGGCGGGAGACCGCCGGTAACGGGTATGTCCCCGGGCAGAACTGAGGGAAAGGAAGCTCCACGTCGTGGATGCGCGTTCGGCTGCGCTGGTCCGCGCCAATTTTCGTTCGGTGACCGAGTCGCCGAATGGACCCGAGCGGTTGGTCAGTGCGTTCTACGGACATTTGTTCGCCGAGGATCCCCGGCTGCGCGAATTGTTCCCACCGGTCATGGAGATGCAAGCCAAGCGCATCGCCACGGCGATCCAGTACGTGCTCGATCACCTGGAGGACTGGGAGCGGGCACAGGCATTCCTGGAGCAGCTCGCCCGCGACCACCGCAAGTACGGCGTCGAGGCCGCGCATTACGACATCGCCGGCCGGGCGCTGCTCGCGGCGTTCCGCGCCTACAACGGCGTGGCCTGGAATCGCGGCTTGGAGGAGGGCTGGCGCGACATCACCATCCTGATCTCCGCGTCCATGGCCATCGGCGCCAACTCCGACAAGTCGCAGCCGGTGTGGGAGGCCACGGTGGTCGGCCATCGCCGCGTGCTGGAGGACCTGGCCATCGTGCGGCTGCAATCCGACGGTCCGGTGCCCTACCAGGCCGGGCAGTACGTGCCGGTCACGATTCCGCAGCGTCCCAAGATGTGGCGTTATTTCTCCCCGGCGATCCCGTCCAACCCCTATGGCGAGATCGAGTTCCACGTGCGCAAGATTCGCGGCGGCTGGGTGAGCCCCGCGATCGTCAACGAGACCAGGGTGGGCGACCGGTGGCAGATCGCCGGCCCGCTCGGCGGCCTGCGCGTCGACCGGGACAGCGGGCGCGACGTGCTCATGATCGGCGCGGGCACCGGCATCGCCCCACTGCGCGCACAGCTGATCGAAATGGGCCAGCGCGGCATCAACCCGCGGGTGCACTTCTTCATCGGCGGCCGCTACCCCTGCGACCTGTACGACGTGGAGAACATGTGGCAGCTCTCGCAGAGCAACCCATGGCTGACCATCGTTCCGGTGTGCGAGCAGAAGACCAACCCGTGGTGGTACCCGCATCCGCCGCAGGACGCACCGTACGGCATGCACCGGCGCCTGATCGGTAATCTTGGCGCCGTGGTCGCGAGCTTCGGCGCGTGGGAGGACCGGCAGATCCAGATCGCGGGATCGGCCCGGATGATCGCGGACACCCGGCGCGCGCTCATCGCGGTCGGCACGCCGGAGCAGAACATCAGCTGCGACCCTGTGTAACGAAGGAGGCCCCGTTGGGGGACCCGAGCACGCTCGGTAACGGTGCGGATCAGGCGCCGGAGTGGACTTCGACCGTCGTCGGTCATCACCGGTTACGGCACGATCTCGCGGTGATCCGCCTGATCGGCGAATTCGTGCCGTTCGCCGCGGGGCAATCGGTCGAGGTGCGGGTGCCGCAGCACCCCGGTGTGCGGCGCAGGCTCTCACCCGCGCTGCCGCCGTCACTGGACGGCAAGCTGGAATTCCACGTGCGCACGGTGCCGGGCGGCTGGTGCAGCGGCGCGATCGTGGCCGACACCCAGCCGGGCGACGAGTGGCGCATCGGCGCTCCGCTCGGCGGGTTCTGGGTCGACCCCGACGGCGACGAAGTGGTGATGATCGCGGGTGGCACGGGATTGGCGCCGATGCGCGCGCAGATCCTGGAGCTGGCCCGCAAGCCGTCGCCACCGCCCACCTATCTGTTCATCGGCGGGCGATCCCCCCGCGACCTGTACGCCTCGGACATGCTCTTCCTGCTGGCCGCCGAATTACCTTGGCTCACCGTGATTCCGGTGGTCGAGAGTCCGGAGGACCCGGACTGGGTCGATGAGTGGTACGAGCAGTCCCGCGTCGACATCGGCTTCCCGCCCGACGACATGCTGTACGGGACGCTCGCCGACGTCCTGGGCTCCCATGGCGCATTCCTCGAGCACCAAGTGCTGGTCTGCGGCTCACCGGCCATGGTCCAGACCACAGTGGACCGCCTCCTGGAAACGGGAACTCCCCCGGAGCGGATCCAATTCGAGGGCCTGTGATCAATACAGCGGATCGTGGCGGATGTTCTTCGCGAGCGTTCCCGCTGCCATGAGGCGGAACTTCGTGGTCTGCACCATCGATGGGGAACCGGCGATCTGCACGTCGCGGTCGGGCCAGGCGCCGAAGCTCGCGACGACCTTGCCGATCTGGCCGGTGACTCGGGGTTCCAGACCGGGCCATGTGGTGCGGGGCTCGTCGGGTTCGGTGTACCACCACGGGTTTTCGTCGTGCTCACTGACCGGCGTGACGGTGAGCCAGCGGTTGGCCATCGCCAGCTTGCTCAGCGTTTCCAGGTCGTAGAGGTCACACGGGTGGTGACCGCCGACGAACAGGTGCACCTTCGGATTGGTCCGCCGCATCGCCATCGACATCAGCTGTGCCCGCAGCGGCGCGACGCCGGTGCCGCAGCCGACCATCAGCATCTTGCGTTTGATGTTGCGCGGAACGCCGAGGCCGCCGAGTGGTGAGCCGAGCAGCCACTGGTCGCCGACGACGGTCTGGCCGACGACGGCCGAACTGACCCAACCGCCCAGCACGCTCCGGACGTGGAACTCGATCTCCCCGTTGGCATTCGCGGGCACCGCGGGCGAGAGATAGCGCCACATGCGCGGCCGCGAGGGGATCTGCACGCTCAGGTACTGACCCGCCGCGTAGTGCATCGGCTGGTCCAGTTGCAGCCGGACGACGACCAGGTTGCGCAGCACCTCACGCCGCTCGATCACGGTGCCGGTCCACACCGGCGGCGTGGCCTCCTTCTCCGCCGCGCCGATCATGGTGTCGGCGATGACCTTCAGGCCCTCGTCCCAGGCCCGGTCGACCTCGTCGGTCCACATCTCCGTGCCCGCGAACACCTTGACGGCGGTCTTCAGCGCGGTGGACACGGCGGTGTAGTGCGCCGGCTGCACGCCGTACTTGCGATGGTCCCTACCGAGTTGGGCGAGGAAGGGCAGGAGCTTGTCGGGCTCCTCCAACCGGTCCAGCGCGTAGGAGATGGCCTTGACCAGGCGATCGCGCTGGGCGTCCATCGCGGCGGGAAAGAAATCGCGGACATGCGGGTAATCGGTGAACAAGATCGCGTAGAACGATCTCGCCAGTTTCTCCGGCCCCCCGTCCTCCGCAGCAACTGCCTTGAACGTGGTTCTGATCAAAGCGACAGTGCGCGAATCCATTGCCGTCACAACCCCATTTCGCACTCGTTCACGAACCATGCCGGCGAGTGAGGTGCTGCGGGCCACTCGACAGCAGCCGACGGAAAGGAGTGTAGGCGAGGTTTGCCAGCAACGGAATCTTTCGGAGGAACATCACGCGTGTAATTCTGTCGAAACGAGGTCGCCCGGCGAGACACGCCAGAGAAACCGACTGCACGACGGTGGATCTGGCACGAATTCGGTCGCGTTCACGGCGAATTGGCAACGGCCGCTTGGGAAATTCCATAGCGACTGGTCTGTTCTAGCGACATCAGAGCAACATGCATATCGCCACACGTAAAGCAAACCAGGCATACCGCACCGTTACCGTGATCCGGTCTATGGTGAGCAATCCCAGTTGATTCGACAACGAAATAACTTTCGCCACATGACCTCTGCCGAACGTGTTCTGGTTTACCGTCAGCAAATACAGGGTGATTCCGGCTCCCGAAACGACGAAGGCCCCGGCCTCGAATCGCGGTGTGCGACCGAGGCCGGGGCCGTCGTCGTGCCGGTTATCGCCGGTGCCTGCCGTCCTCACGACGATGCCGAGGCTGCCAGACGACCAACGCCGTACTGCGCTGCGGCGGCGAGAGATCGGGACGGTACCCGGCGCGCATTCGCTCCAGCTCCGCCGTCAGGTCCGCGACCTGGTTGCGCAGCTCTTCCACCTGATTGGTCAGTTCGATGATGCGCTTGATGCCCGCCAGGTTGACGCCCTCGTCCTGGGACAGCCGCTGCACCTCGCGCAGCAGCTCCACGTCCCGGGCCGAGTAGCGCCGCCCCCCGCCCGAAGTGCGTTGCGGCGTGACCAGTCCCAAACGGTCATACGTGCGCAGCGTCTGCGCGTGCATGCCGGCCAGCTGGGCCGCCACCGAGATCATGAAGAACTCGGCGCGCGACCCGCCGGACGCGTTCTTCGGTTCAGAGGACATCACGCACCTGCCCATCCCGCCCGTGGATCGAAGCCGCTGAGCCGCTCCACCTCCTGGTAGCGCTTGAGCGCCTCCACGGCGTCACCGTCCAGCTTCTGCGGTATCGCGACCTTCACCGTCACCAGCAGGTCGCCCGCGCCGCCGCCACGCTTGGGCACGCCACGGCCGCGCACCCGCAGGATACGACCATCGGCGGTACCCGGGGGCACCTTGACGCCGACCCGGCCGTCCAGCGTTGGCACCGAAACCGTTGTGCCCAGGACCAATTCACTGTAACTGACCGGCAGCACCAAGGTCAGGTCGTCGCCGTTGCGGCCGAAGACCTTGTCCTGGCTGACGTGGACGGTGACGAAGAGGTCGCCCGACGGCGCCCCGCGCAGTCCCGCCTCGCCTTGGCCGGCCAGCCGGATCCGTTGGCCGTCACCGACTCCCGGGGGAATCCGCACCGTGATGGTGCGCGTGCGGTTCTGGATGCCGTTGCCGTGACAGTCGACGCACGGGTCGTCGATGATCGAACCGCTGCCACGGCACTCGTCGCACGGCTCGCTGAAGCCGAACGCGCCCTGGTTGCGGCTGACGACGCCGGTGCCGTTGCAGATCGGGCAGACCCGCGGACTCGTGCCCGGTTTGGCTCCGCTGCCGTGGCACGTGGTGCACGGCGACGGGCTGGTCATCCGCAGCGGAACCGTGACGCCCTGGGCGGCCTCGCGGAAACCGAGCGTCGTCTCGGTCTCCACGTCGGCGCCGCGCCGGGGGCGGCTCGACGTCCGCGTGCCGCCCCGGTTGAACAGACCACCGAGCAGGTCACCGAGGCCACCGTCGGCGGCGCCCGCGCCGCCGAAGATGTCCCCGAAGGTGAATTCCTGCGAGAAGCCGCCACCCGCACCGGGACCGAACCCACCGCGACCGTAACCGCCACCCGCGAAGAGCTTGCGGGTGTCGTCGTACTCTTTGCGCTTGGCCGGATCCGACAGCACGGCATGCGCCTCGCTGACGGCTTTGAACCGCTCCTCGGCTTTGGTGTCACCGTGGTTGGCGTCCGGGTGCAAGTCACGCGCGAGCTTGCGGTAGGCCTTCTTGATCTCGTCCTGCGAGGCGCCGGAGGAAATACCCAGCTCCTTGTAGAAGTCCTTTTCGATCCACTCCCGCTGGCTCACCGAGCATCTCCTCCTCTCGCGTCCTTATTGTTCGTTCGCGCCGGCATCAACATCCGATGCCTCTTCGGTCGGCTGGTCAGGGGTTTCCGTCGAATCGGCTACGCCGTCGGTTACCCCGACGAGCGCGTGCCGAAGCACCCTATCGCCGAAGCGATAGCCTTTGCGCATCACGATGCCGATCACCGGGTCGTGGCCGGAGCCCTCGTGCTGCACGGCCTCGTGCAGGGTCGGATCGAAAGGCTCGCCCTCCGAACCGAACTCCTCGAGGCCCTGCTTGAGCAGCGCGGCCGACAATTTGTCGGCCACCGACTTCAGCGGACCGGACTCCAGGTCGCCGTGCGCCCGCGCCCGGTCGAGATCGTCGAGCACGCCGAGCAGTTCGGTGACCACCGACGCCTTGGCGGAGTCGATCGCGGCCTTGCGGTCGCGCTCGACCCGGCGCCGGTAGTTGGCGTACTCCGCGGTCAGCCGCTGCAGGTCGGCGGTGCGCTCGGCGAGCTCGCCGCTGATGGTGTCGGCGAGCGCCTGGGCGTCGCCGCCGTTGTCGGCCTCCGCACCGTTGCCCGACTCCGGGGCCTGCGCGGCCGCGGCGCCGTTGTCCGCGGCCTGCTGCCGGATCTCACCGGTCTCCGGGTCGATCTTCCGGTTGTCGACGAAGGTGATCGGCTCCTTCTCAGAGTTGCCCTCGGTCACTTCTTCTCCGTGTCGACCGGCTCGTCCACGACCTCGGCGTCCACGACCTGGTCATCATCCTGCGCCGAACTCGAAGCACCGTTGCCCTGCGCCGCGGCGTCCGCGGCGGAGGCCTCGTAGATGGCCTGGCCGAGGGCCTGCGACTCGGTCGCCAGCTTCTCGACGGCCGCCTTCACCGCGGCGATGTCGGTGCCCTTGAGCGCCTCGTTCGCCTCGGCGATAGCCGCCTCGACCTTGGTCTTGACCTCGGCGGGGACCTTGTCCTCGTTCTCCTTGATGAACTTCTCGGTCTGGTGCACCAGCGACTCGGCCTGGTTGCGGGTCTCGGCCTCCTCGCGGCGGGCCTTGTCCTCGGCCGCGTGCGCCTCGGCGTCCTTGATCATCCGATCGATCTCTTCCTTGGACAGGCCGGAGCCGTCCTGGATCTTGATCGTGTTCTCCTTGCCGGTGCCCTTGTCCTTCGCGGTGACGTGCACGATGCCGTTGGCGTCGATGTCGAAGGTGACCTCGATCTGCGGCACGCCGCGAGGGGCCGGCGGGATGCCGGTCAGCTCGAAGGAACCGAGCAGCTTGTTGTGCGAGGCGATCTCGCGCTCACCCTGGAACACCTGGATCTGCACCGACGGCTGGTTGTCGTCGGCCGTGGTGAAGGTCTCCGAGCGCTTGGTCGGGATGGTGGTGTTGCGCTCGATGAGCTTGGTCATCACGCCGCCCTTGGTCTCGATGCCCAGCGACAGCGGGGTCACGTCGAGCAGCAGGACGTCCTTGACCTCACCCTTGAGCACACCGGCCTGCAGGGCGGCGCCGACGGCGACGACCTCGTCCGGGTTCACGCCCTTGTTGGGCTCCTTGCCACCGGTCAGTTCCTTGACCAGATCGGAGACGGCGGGCATACGGGTGGAACCGCCGACCAGCACGACGTGGTCGATGTCGGACACCTTGATGCCCGCGTCCTTGATCACGGACTGGAACGGCGCCCGGGTGCGGTCCAGCAGATCGGAGGTGATCTTCTGGAACTCAGCGCGGGTCAGCTGCTCGTCGAGGAACAGCGGGTTCTTGTCCGCGTCGACGGTGATGTAGGGCAGGTTGATCGAGGTGCTCTGCGAGGAGCTCAGCTCGATCTTCGCCTTCTCGGCGGCCTCACGCAGCCGCTGCATGGCCATCTTGTCCTTGGTCAGGTCGATGCCCGAGCTGGCCTTGAACTTGTCGACCAGCCACTGCACGACCCGCTCGTCCCAGTCGTCACCACCGAGGTGGTTGTCGCCGGAGGTGGCGCGGACCTCGACGACGCCCTCGCCGATTTCCAGCAGCGAGACGTCGAAGGTACCGCCACCGAGGTCGAAGACCAGGATGGTCTGTTCCTTGTCGCCCTTGTCCAGGCCGTAGGCCAGCGCCGCCGCGGTGGGCTCGTTGACGATGCGCAGGACGTTCAGGCCCGCGATCTGCCCGGCTTCCTTCGTGGCCTGCCGCTGGGCGTCCTCGAAGTAGGCGGGCACGGTGATGACCGCGTCGGTGATCTCCTCACCGAGGTAGGCCTCGGCGTCGCGCTTGAGCTTCATCAGCGTGCGAGCGCTGATCTCCTGCGGCGTGTACTTCTTGGCATCGATCTCGACGGTCCAGTCGGTGCCGATGTGCCGCTTGACGGAGCGAATGGTGCGGTCGACGTTGGTGACGGCCTGGTTCTTGGCGGGCTGGCCGACCAGTACCTCGCCGTTCTTCGCGAACGCGACGATCGACGGGGTGGTGCGCGATCCTTCCGAGTTGGCGACGACGACCGGCTCGCCGCCTTCGAGCACGGCGACGACCGAGTTCGTGGTCCCGAGGTCGATTCCGACCGCACGAGCCATTGTGGTTCCTCCTAGTTGACGTACCTATGTGTGTCGGTGCCGAGGCGGACAACCGCCCTGCGACGCCCGGTGAAGGACGCCGCGAGACCTCGCCCCTAGCACCTCACGGAGCACGGCCCCAGCAATACTGAGCGTGGTCGGCTCAATCCTGCCCGGCGGGCGTTCCGGAGTCAACCGAAACTTGAGCCCTACACACTCAATCTTGTCGAAAAGCTCAACGGGCGACGCGCGCGATTAATTCCCGGACGGCGGCACGGAGCCGGAAAATTCTCGGGTCTGCCCGAGACGCCGGGCTCGACCACGAGGCGTGTCGCATCCGCCGTCGGTCCGCACCCCTCGGTTCCCCGCGGTGTCGCCGGTTCCCGCTTGATACCGTCGCCTGAACTGGCAGAATCGGCGGTCATGGACTCCTCGGCGACGACTTCGTGCTGCGATGACGGCGACTACGACGTTCTGCAGTGGGACACCAGGGCCGACTGCGAGGTGCGCCAGATCCTCGACCGGGTCGCCGACAAGTGGTCGCTGCTGGTTATCGCGCTGCTGGACCAGCGCAGTCTGCGGTTCACCGAACTGAAGCGGGCGATCGACGGCGTCAGTCAGCGGATGCTCACCAAGACCCTGCGGCATCTGGAACGCGACGGACTGGTCCGGCGCACCGTGTACCCGACGATCCCGCCGCGGGTGGAGTACGCGCTGACGCCGCTCGGCGCCAGCCTGCACACCACGATCAACGCACTGGTCACCTGGACCGAGACGCATCAGAACGAAATCGCCTCCGCCCGTGACGACTACGATCGCCGCGCGGCGGAGGAAGCGACGATGGGCGCTACCGCGCAGTAGGGTGACGACGGGCGTCCCGGCCGGGTCGCCCGCGCGCGCCGTCCATCGAGGAGCCGCCATGAGGGCCGCCGTCGTCACCGCTGCCGAGTTCGAGGTCGCGCGGCTGCCCACGCCGCGGCCTGGCGCGGGTCAACTGCTGATCGACGTCGCGCGCTGCGGCATCTGCGGCTCGGACCTGCACGCGCGCACCCACGCCGACGAACTGGCCGACCTGGCCGTGGCCACGGGCTACGAACACTTCATGCGCTCGCAGCAGAGCGTCGTGCTCGGGCACGAATTCAGCGGCACCGTGGTCGACTACGGGCCCGGCTGCCGCAAGCGGTGGAAGACGGGAACCCCGGTCGTCGCGCTCCCGATCGTCCGGCACGGCGAGCAACCCCATCTGGTGGGGCTCTCGGCCGCTGCGCCGGGCGGCTATGCCGAACAGGTGGTGGTCCAGGAATCGATGACCATGCCGGTGCCCAACGGCCTGCCCTTGGAACACGCCGCGCTGACCGAGCCCATGGCGGTGGCCTGGCACGCCGTGCGCAGAGGCCGCGTGGGCAAGGGACAGACCGCGTTCGTCATCGGCTGCGGGCCGATCGGCTTGGCGGTGATCAGCATGCTGAAGGCCGCGGGCGTGCGCACCGTTGTCGCCAGCGACTTCTCGCCGCGCCGGCGAGAACTCGCCACCGCGTGCGGCGCGGATGTCGTGGTCGATCCGGCGACGGAATCGCCGTGGGCAGCCGCGCCGAAGAAGAGCCGGATCAACGGCGTCACCGACATCCTGGGTCTCGGGTTCGACACCATGGACCGCCTGCGGCGGGTTCCGAACCTGCCATGGTGGTACGTCTTCCGGCTGGCGCACACGTTGAACGCGGGACCGGCCGGACCGGTGATCTTCGAATGCGTGGGCGTACCCGGGATCATCGACCAGATCCTCACGGCCGCACCGCCGCTGTCGCGCGTGATCGTGGTCGGAGTGTGCATGGAGGCCGACCGCTTCCATCCCGCGATGGCGATCAACAAGGAAATCGAACTGCGGTTCGTGCTCGGCTACGACCCCGGCGAGTTCCGTGACACCTTGTACATGCTCGCCGAGGGAAAAGTCGATCCCAGCCCGTTGATCACCGGGACCGTCGGGCTGGACGGCGTGGCGGACGCCTTCACCGCCCTGGGCAACCCGGAGCGCCACGCGAAGATCCTGATCGACCCGCGTGGTGTCGGCGCCGCGCCGATCTGAGAGCCGCTCAGGGCGCGGCGGCGAGGACCTCGTCGGCGATTTTCTCGTCCAGCGTCACCCGCACCAGGGCGGCGGCGAGTTCCGCGGTGTGGTGGTCCGGCGCCAGACGCGCCAGCCGGTCGGGGTCTTCCGGCAGCTGCACGCGCTTGGCGCCACGCAGTACGCGCTCGTCGAAGTGCGGCCGGACCCACGACCAGACGTCCTGGATCTCGCGCAGGAAGATATCGGCCCCGGTAGGACCGATGCCGTCGAACTCCTGGAGCAGTTCCGCGGCGCGCTGCGGGTCGTTGTCCGCCTTTTTCGCCAGTTCCCGCAGGTCACCGTGGTAGCGATCGAGTACGCGGGAGGCGTTGTGGCTCAGCCTCGTCGCGGTGCTCTCGTCGTATCGGCGATAGTTCCCCCGCCCCAGCGCATCGACCAGCTCCTGCCAACTCGCGTCAGCGACCCGGTGCGGTGTCCGGTAACCGCTACAGATCAGCTCTCGCGTCGCCCCGATCGCGATATCGGCGGAGATGCGGGCGCTGAGCAGCTGGGAAAGCATCAGCAACTGGAAGAGCGCGGCCGGTTTGTCATCGAGCGTGATGCCCGCTTCCTCGGCATATCCCGTGCCCGCGCGGACGAGCAATTCGTGTACGACGTCCTCTTGGCTCATCGTTACCTCCTCTCGCTACCAGGGCGCATACCCGGGCGCGAGGGGGCTACACCGGCGGCGCGGCCGCGGTTCGGCGAAACGTTTCGCCGCAGGTCACGGTGCTGTAGCGGTGCGGGCGCGGGGACATCCGCGGATCATTCCGGCAGGACGCTCAAGGTGCCCTCCGCGCTGCGGGCGGCGGTCAGGCAGGCCGTGGCGGTGAACTGGTCGGCGAGGGGGTGGCGAGCCCGGGCACGCCACTTCCGGACGGCGGCGACCGCCTGGGCACGCTGCGCGGGCAGCGGCGCGTCGATCGGCAGGCCGAGACGCAGGTGGGGTGCGATGCCGGAGCCGCCGATGAGGCGGTGCAGTTCGGCGAGATCGTCGGCGGGCAGCGTCAATTCGTCGGTGCGCAGGCGGCCGAGCAGGCGCAGCTCGGCGAATCCGTGCACGTCCGCGAGCAACGTGCGCACCCTCGGCAGCAGGCGGTCGGCCGGGGTGCCGCGGTAGGCGGTCAGCACCCGGGCCAGCGCGGTGAGCGCGGAATGCGCCTTGAGCTGGTCGGCGCGCTGACCGAACTGAACGTCGAGCACCGAGCGCAATTCGTCCACTCCGCTGCGGGCGGTCAATTCGGCGGCGAGCGTGGCCGAATCGCGCACGCCGAGCCGGATCAACGTCACCGCCATGCGGATGCCGAACAAACCGAACCGCTCGGCGAGCTGCGCGCGCAGCTCCGGCGGCACCGGCAGCGGCACGTCGGCACGCGCGAAACGGTCCGCCGAGAGCAACGCGGCGCTCAGCTCGTCGACCGGGACACGCGCCAGCGTCTCGAAAGCCGCGAACTCCTGCTGGCGCAGCGTCGCCGCGGCGAAGGCGAGCAGCCCGGCGACCGGGATCACCGCCTGACACAGACCTGTTCGCTCCAGTTCGCCCGCGAAACGCGTCGCGACGTCGCGCGCCGAGTGCAGTGCGTCGATGCGGCCCGCCCCGATCTCGTCGGCTCGGGAAACCACGCCGACTATGCCGAGCGGGCCTGCGGCGCCGTTGGCCACGGCGGTTCCGGCGCCCACACGCTCGAGGAACTGCACGTCCGTCGCGTCCAGCCTGCGCAGCAGATAGACGACCGCGTCGGCGCCCGGCATCGCGATTGCCTGCTCGGACCGCTCGTCGTCCGCACCTGGTGTCAACAGGCGCGCTGTTCGAAGCGACACCTCCCGCGACAGCGAGGACGTACCGGGGGTGTCGATGATGGTGGTGTGCGCGAGCGCCGCGGCGGGCCACTCGACCTCGAGATGGTCGACCTCACGCGGGGCCGGGACATTCCAATTGAGCCGGTCGAGGTCGAAGGTGAGCCCGTGCGTTCCGCTGCCGCGGCGGACCACGACGTGCGCGCGGGCGCCATCGGGGGCGTACGCCGTCACGCTGGGTGTCGAACCGTACCGGTACCAGGTGACCACCCTGGTGCACTCGGTCGCGTCGGTGGGAGCGATGTCTTGTCCCACAAGGGAATTCAGCAGGGTCGATTTGCCCGCCTTGATCGAACCGGCGAGCGCGACGCGCAACGGCTGATCCAATCGGCGGGCGCAGTCGGCCAGCATGGCACGCGGCCGCGGCTCGCTCGCGAGCGCCGCCTGTGCCGCGCCGACCAGCCGATGCGCCTCCGCGACGATTCCCGGCACCGCGCCACCATCACGTCTCACGGGGCTACCGTACCGGCGGGTCCCATCGGTAGTGCGGTCTGCATGGCATCGGCATATCGGCGCAGCTCGGCGACTACGCGCAGTTGCTGTTCCAGCTGTGCGCCGCGTTCGGCCCGGCGGGTGGCGACCATGCTCGCCGCCTCCTGCGCGGCCCGCAACGACTCATCGATGGAGCGGAGGCTGCGCTCGGCGACGCCCGCGTAGTGATCGCGCAACGCGCGGTGGATGCGGTGCAACCGGTCTTTCGACTCCTTGCCCGCCTGGAACGCCACATCGTCGACGAAACGGCGCACCGCCGCCTTCGCCTCGATGCGCCGCTTGGCCAGCCTGGCCTGCTTGTCGTCCCGGAAAGCCTTGCCGCCCACGATCAGCCCCGCGCCGATCGAGATCGGGTTGAGCAGGGCGAGCCCGGCGAAGGTGCTGGCCAGCCCCACCATGAGCACGCCGCCGTAGGAACCGCGCATGCCGACGAGCAGCTTGCTGCCGAAACCGATGTCCGGTTCCAGATCGGCGAGCGTGCCGGAGAGCGCACGGCCGCTATCGGCCCCCGCGCCGGGTCGCACATCCGGCAGGTCGACGGCGCCGAGTTCGGAGAAATGCTCGGCGACGCGCTCGGCGAGTTCGATCGCCCGGGAGTGGGTCCACAGCAAGTTGTCGCCGAGCGCGGTGTCGACGGTGCCGGTGAGGTGTTCGGCGATGCGGTCCCAATGCCTGCCCGGATCGTGCTCGTCGATCCATTCCTCCGTGCTGCGCGCGATGTTCCGCAGGCGGTCACGCAGATCGTGGTCGACGTCGCCGGCCAGGTCGGTGATGCCGTCGGCGAGCGTCTGCTGCCAGGCGGCGGTCCTGCGGTGCAGTTCCTCGGCCGCGCCGCGGGCGGATTGCAGCTCGCGCACCGCCGCCGCGCCCTGTGCCGGATCGCGGACCGCGACCAGCTCACTGCCCAGCGCCAACGCGAGATGCTCCGCCGCGGAGCGGATATCGCGCGCCACGGCGGTGCGTGTGGCCTGCTGATCGCGCGCCACCACCTGGTCGCGCAGGAATTCGTAGAGCACACCGAAGCCGGATTCGACACCCAGCTGCCTGTCCTGCAACCGCATCGCGTGGCTGCGCAGCAGCGACGACACCGGAATCATCGGCACGTCGAGGCGGGCCCGAGCGAGATGGCCGAGATCGGCCTCGTGCACCTGCCGCCAGTGCGGATACAGATCGGTCTTGGTGAGCAACAGCGCGACCGTCGGGCACAGCTCACGCACCTGCCGCAGGAACGCCAGTTCGGGCTCGGTGAGCTCGGTCGAGGCGTCCGAGAGCACCAGGACCGCGTCCGCGGCGGGCACCATGCCGAGCACACCCGCGGCATGGGCGTTGCCGTGCCCGCCGACGCCGGGAGTGTCGATCAGCACGATGCCGTCGGCCAGCAGCGCGTTGGGTATCTCGACCTCGAGGCGCACGATCCGTCGTCCCTGCGCCAGCGGCGAGCGCGAGTCGATCGCACCGATCTCCGCGATCGGCACCGTCACCCTGGTCTCCGCCCCGCTGGAGTCGCCGTGCGCCGCGAGCACCAGCTCCGCACGCGGCTCTGAGCCGTGCGCCAAGAGCATCGGAACCGTAGTGGTGACGTCGTCGCCGACCGGGCAGATGTCCAGGTTCAACAGCGCGTTGACGAAACGGCTTTTGCCTTGGTCGAGCTGTCCCGCGACGATAATGCGCCGACGCGGGTCACGGACCCGGTCGGCCGCCACTTCCAGGCGGCCGACCAGATCGTTGCGGCCCGCGGCACGCGCCGCCGCGATGGTTTCACCGAGTACCGAGAGCAGCGGTACCGCCGGTGGAGTGGCGTTCGGCGCGGGCGTCCCCATCGCGGTATGGACCTCTTTTCCGTACTACCGGGCATTCCTACCGGGCAACTGTCAGTGCAGGAATGTATCGCCACCGAGGTCGGCGCCTGCCGAACCGCTCAGCTCCGTGCCGGCATGGGTGTCGCCGAACAGGCCCGAGTCGGCGTGGCCGCTGGTCGTGCTGTCCAGGCCGGAACCGAACGCGCTCGACACGTCCAACGAGGACCAGGTGTTCGCGGTCGATCCGACGCTGCCGCCGAGACCTGCCCCGGTGTCCACTGTGCCGTGCGCCGCGCCGCCCGCCGAGCCGACCAGTCCGGCCCCCGCGTCCACCGCGCCGCCGACGCTCGACTGCGCCGCACCGCCGAGACCGGCCGTGGCGTCCAGGCCCGACGACAGGCCGGAGGTCGCGTGCCCACCCGCGCCGATGCCGCCGCTGATCCCGCTGTCCAGGCTCGAACCCAGGTGCGCTCCCGCGCTCGACGCGCCCTCGAGACCACTCGACAGACCCGCGCCCACGTTGCCCGCGGCGCCGAGACCGGTTTCCAGACCCGCGCCCGCCGCGCCTTCGATTCCGGTGGAGAGGCCGGTACCGAGACCGGCACCGGCTTCTGCGCCCGCGCCGAGTCCGGCCGACAGGCCCGAAGCGAGTCCGGCGCCCGCTTGGGCTCCCGCGTCCAGCCCCGCCGACAGACCCGAGCCCAGCCCCGCACCAGCCTGCGCTCCCGCGTCCAGCCCCGCCGACAAACCCGAGCCCAGCCCCGCACCAGCCTGCGCGCCCGCGTTGATCGCGCCGGTCAGGCCGGTCTCGAGGCCGGTGCCTGCCTGCACCGCGCCGTCCACGCCCGTGGACAGACCGCCACCGAGGCCGGTGGACAAGCCTGTTTCCAGCCCGGTCGCCGCTTCGATCCCCGCGTCGATGGCCCCGCCGAGACCGGTTCCCAGGCCCGTGCCGAGCTGGCCGCCGATGTTCAGGGAGCTGTCCAGTCCGCCGCCGAGTTCCGCTCCGGTGCTCACAGCCGCGCCGAGACCGGTCTCCAGACCCGCCGTCGCCTGCGTGCCGAGATTCCCGGCACCGCCGATGGCGGAGGAGAAATTGCCTCCCAGTCCGGTGGTCAGGTTGCCGGAACCCTGCACCGCGCTATCGAGGCCGCCGGTGAGTCCGGTCGTCGCCTGACCGGTGGCGTCGAGCGCACCGCCGAGACCGGACTCGAGACCGGAACCGATCTGCGCGCCCGCGTCGGCCGCTGCGTGCAGTCCGGTGGAGACCCCGGCGCCGAGGCCGGCGCCCGCCTGCGCACCGCCGTCCAGAGCAGCGTCCAAGCCTGTCGTCACCGAACCGGCCCCGTTCACGGCCCCTTCCAGACCCGCGCCCACACCGGCAGTCAGGTCCGTCGCGGCACCACCAACGCCCACGAGACCTGCACCCAAGCCCGTGGTCACACCCGCCATCCCGTCGATCGCACCTTCCAGGCCCGCGCCCGCACCGGCGCCGAGACCCGCGGTCAGGTCGGTCGCCGCACCCGCGGCGCCGCCGAGACCAACGCCCAAACCGGTCGCCGCATCGACCGCGCCCTCGAAGCCCGCACCGACACCAGCGGTCGAATCAGTCCCCACACCCACAGCGCTCTCCAACCCCGCACCCAAACCGGTCGTCAGGTCCGCAGCGCCCTCGAGACCCGCACCGATCTGCCCACCAGCACCCAGTGCCGCATCCACACCCGCAGTCACACCACCGACCGCATCGAGCGCACCATCGAGACCGACACCAAGACCCGTCGTCGCGTCGATTGCACCCTCCACACCGGTACCGAGGCCTGCGGTGAGATCGGTCGCCGCACCCGCGGCGCCTTCCAGCCCCGCACCCAAACCGGTGGTGAGGTCCACCGCGCCTTCCAGTCCTGCGCCGAGCCCGGTTGTCAAACCGGTCGTCGCATCGACAACGCCCCCGAGACCCGCGCCCAAGCCTGCGCCCAGATCAGCACCCGCCTGCGCACCCGCGCCGAGGCCTGCGGTCAAGTCGGTTGCCGCGTCCACGGCACCCTCCAGACTCGCGCCCAGCCCGGTCGTCGCATCGATAACGCCCCCCAGGCCCGCGCCCAAGCCGACACCGAGATCAGCACCCGCGCCCAAAGCCGCGTCCAGACCTGCGGTCAGACCGGCTGCGGCGTCTACTGCGCCTTCCAGTCCGGCTCCAAGGCCCGTGGTGACACCAGCTGCCCCGTTCACCGCGCCTTCCAAGCCCGCGCCCAGGCCTGCCGCCGCATCCACCGCGCCGCCCGGGCTCGCGCCCAGCCCGCCGCCCGCGCCCAGTGCCGCGTCGATGCCGGCAGCGAGGCCGGTCCCGAGTCCGGCGGTGATGTCTCCCACGCCTTCGAGGTCGGTGTCGAGGTCGAGGCCCGCTCCGATGCCGCTGATCACCTGCGCACCCGCGCCGAGCAGACCGCCCACGGCGGCGGAGAGGTCGGCGCCCGCGTTCACCACGGTGTCCAGGCCCGCCGCCAGTCCCGCACCCAGACCGGCCCCGAGCTCGAGCCCGGTTTCGATCGCGGTGTTCAAACCGGCGCCCAGGTCCACGCCCGCGCCGAGATCGACGCCCGTGCCGACGCCGAGATCTATGTCGACATCCCCGCCCGCACCGGCGCCGAGGTCGACTCCCAGATCCGCGCCCAGATCGACTCCGGCGCCCGCCACCGCCGCCGCACCCACGGTGCTCGCCGCGCCGACCGCGGCCGCGGCGCCGGTCTGCGCGCCCGCCGCCACGATGGCTTGCAATTGAGAGCCGCCGGTGACCAGCGCCGATTCCGCCACCATCGGGGCGCAGAGCGTGATGTCCTCTGGTGTCACCGCGCTCAGGCCCGCGGCGGCCAGCGCCTGGGTGGGGTTGGCGCAGTAGGCGACCGCGGCTTCGTCGTTCCGCAGCAGATCGAGGATGAACTCCAGAATCGCGTTGGGTGTCATGAGAATCGTCTCCTGAGTCCCGGCGGACCTAGATGATCCGCAGTCGTTGGAATGCAAATCACGCTAGGAGCGCAGGGCGTTACGCCGAAACGGGGCGAACCCCTACGACTGAGCGGGGGCACCCGATAGGGGTGTGAGCGAAATTAGGGGAATTTCCCTAATGGTTCCCCTAACGGGGTAACGGCTGATGGCCAGCAACCGACAGAACGGTTGCGTCGGCAACTACCAGGCCAAGCGCACCATCTCGCACACACTGCAGCGACACCGGACCAGACAGCTCTTCGAACGGGGTTCTCGAATGACACAGCGCCTGGCGCTCGGCATCACTGTCGGGGCGTCGAATTCGGTCGCCGTGGCGGCAACGGAAGATGGCGACGAGGGCATCGGCCCGTCCGGCGGCGGCTATCTACGCTCGCATCCGAGCGTGTTGCGGCTGTCGCAGGACATGGCACCCACGCTCGGCGCGGGCGCGCGCCCCACCGGCCGCCATTCCAGCGATGTCCTGCTGGAGGGCTTCCTCGCCAGGGTCGGCGATCCGGTCGGCATCCTCGCCGAGGACGGCTCCTCGTATTCCGCTCCCGACCTGGTCGCCACCGCGATCGGATGCCTGGTCGACGAGATCGCCGCCGAGACGGGAACGAACGCCGCGGCGGCGATTGTCGCCTGCCACCCGGCGTGGTGGTCGCGGCACACCGTCGAGATCCAGCGCGAGGCGCTCGAGCGGGCCGCGCTCGGCGAGGTCACCCTGGTGCCGGAACCGACCGCCGCGATCCGCTGGCTCGACGCCGCACACGGCAGGACCGACGACGGCGCGGTGATCGTCTTCGACCTCGGCGCGACCGGCTCGACCGTCTCCGTGGTACGCACCGGTGAGCATGCCAGTCTGCTGGGCACGCCGCTGCGCACCACCGACGTCGCCGGTGCGGAATTCGATCTGCTGACCATGCGCTATGTTCTGGCAAACGCCGTGCTCGCCGCGGATTTCGATCCGTTCGATCCGCTGGTCGAACGTGAATTAGCGGCTTTGCGCGAGCGCTGCAGAAAAGCGAAAGAAGAGCTTTCCATAAATACCGCGACGGTTGTCCCGGTTCGGGTGGACCCCGCCGATCCGCATGGCAGCACCGTACGGCTGGTACGCGGTGAACTGGAAGACCTGCTGCGCGGGCCGTTGTCGAGTTCGATCGACCTCATCAGAGACGCGGTGCATCGGGCCGGGCTCGATATCGGCGACGTCGGCCGCGTCCTGCTCACCGGAGGCGGCGGCGCCATCCCGCTGGTCGCGGAACTGATCTCCTCCGAGTTCGGATTGCCCGTCGTGGCGGCTCCCGACCCGGAGCACACCACAGCACGCGGCGCCGCGCTGCTGGCCGCCGATCTGCTCGCCGCCGAAACCGACCAGCTGCCGATGGTGGATCCGGGCGCCGAAGACGAGACCGTGCCCCAGCCCAGAGCGCTCCCCTCGTCCCCCTCGTCGGGACTCCCGGCATTGCCCGAGGAACGCCCCGCACGCCCACGGGCGCTCACCAGCAGGCGACGCCTCGCGGTGGTGGCGGGCGCGGCGGCCGCCATCGGCCTGCTGGCCACCGGCACGCTCGCCATCGGCACCGGCATCCAGTCCGGCCCGAGCCATCCCGCCACCACCGAGCAGTCGACCACCGGCGCCGCGCAGGTCGCCGCGACCACGGGAGCGCAGACGGGCGATCCGTCCGCACCTTCCGGTGTCGCCGCCACGGACTCCACGACATCGACCGGCCGAGCGCGAACCGAGGCGACACAGGCCGGTTCGCCTTCGTCCCCGGCTCAGGGCACCACCGTGGCCGTGGTGAACAGCGAGCAGACGCCCGGCCGGCCCGACCCGGCACCCGCGGACTCCCCGGCTCCGCAACCCGCGCCGCAGCCCCAACCCCAGCCTTCTCCCGCTCCCGCGCCCGCCCCGGCCCCGACCAACCCGCCGCCGCCCACCCAGCAGCAGCCGCGGCCTATGCCGCCCACCGCGCCGAACCTGCCGACCGGCGTGCTCGGCGACACTCTCGGCACGGTGCTGCGCGCTCCCGGAGAGATCCTGGGAGGCTCCGGTGGCTGACACCGCATTCGACACCCTCCCGTCCGCACGGGACATCTTCCGCGACCTGGAATCCGCCGATGACCAACCGGTGGTCTACCTGATCCGCGGCCGCTCGCAAACCGGCAAGTCGACGCTTCTCGCGGAGATCCGGGCGCGTCTGCGCGCCCGGGGCGTCCCGCTGCAGGACGACACCGCCGCCGTCCAGCACGCGCACGCGCACAACGGCTCGCACCCACTGACCCGCACGCCGGCCTCGGTCGCGGGCGCTACGGCAGGGGTGACGACCGACACCGCCCGCCCGGCCCTGATCATCGACAACGCGCACACGCTGGGCGGGCTCGATCTCGAATATCTCCGCGCCGCCGTGGAAGCCGGGCGCCGCACGATGGTGATCGCCGCCCAGCCGCGCCCGCACGACCCGCGGCTGCGGCTGCTCGCCGACGCGGTCGCCCGGCGCGGTCGCGTCGTGGACCTGCGCCCGCTCGGCGTCGCGGACATGGCGCCGTTCGCCAGGGAACTGGGCATGATGGTGCCGCGCCAAGTCGCTCAGCACATCCACGTGCAGACCGCGGGTATCCGCGGTGGCGTCGTGGCGGCGCTCACCGCCGCCTGCTCGGCGCGTCTGGACGCGGGCATCGCCGCCGTCGACACGGCCGTCGCCGCGTGGGCGCGCGGTTTGCTGGACAACCTCGAGCCCGACCTGTTGGAGACCCTGGTGGTCGCCACCACGGGCACGGGCCTGGATTCCAGCGAGCTGACCGAGGTGCTCGGCGTGGAACCGGCCGTTGCGCAAGATCTCATCGACCGAGCCAGGGCCAGCGCCCTGGTGACCGATGCGGATCTGCTGATCGAACCCGCCGTCGCCCCACTGCGCACGCTGCTCGGCGACCGCAGGTTCGTCGCGGTCGAGCGCCGGTTGCTCGGCGCCCGGCTGGAGGCGGGCCTGCTGCGTGACCGCACCGCGCTGCAACTGGCCGAGTCCGGCGTCCGTGATCCGCGCCTGGCCGATTTCCTCGTCGACGCCGCGGAGCGGACCGGCCGCGAGGCGGTTCGCTACTACGCCGCCGCGGCGGCCGCGGGGGCGGAACTCGATCTGATCGCGCTGCGCTGGGCCGAGGCGGCCGCACGGACCGGTGACGGTGACACGGCGATGCGTCTGGCCGAGCCGATGCTGGCTCGTTCGGGCAGTTCCGGTACGGAACTCGCGACGGCGGTGCGCATCTGCGCGGCGGTGCTGACCCGACGTGGCCTGGTGGGTCGCGCGGCCCAGTTGTACACCTGGCTCGGTGCGGATCGGGTAGGCCCCGATTGGGCGATCGGCGCTACGGTGCTGCGCTTGGCCGGAGACGTGGCCGGCGCCGAGGAGATGGCCTCCTCGGCGACGCAGTGGCCCCCCACCGAGGCGCACGCGCACGCGCGGCTGATCGCGACCGCGCTGGCGGACTCCATCGCGCCGGGCAACAGCACCGCGTCCGCCGTGTCGGCGCTGGTGCAGGCGGCGAACGCGGACGCGGGCGTGGACCGCTTCCTGCCCTGCACGGCGGCCTCCATCGCCGCGCTGCTCTCGCTCGGCACCGGCGAGCCGCGCCGCGCCCAGGACGCGTTGCGGCGGGCCACCGCGAGCGGGCTGCGCTGCCACCAGCTCGACGTGCTCGCGGCCTGGACGGCGATGCTCGGTGGCGACGAGCGCGCCGCCGCCGCCACCGTGGCCGCCCTGGATTACGACCGACTCGACGTCCGCGACCGGCTGCTGGCTCACGGCGTCGCCGTCGGCCTCGCCCGGCGCAGCGGCGATCACGCCTCGCTGGCCCGCGCGTGGCAGGCGGCGTATCCGCTCTTCGACGACGTGCAGGCCGACCTGCTGGCACTGCTGCCGATCGGCGAACTGTGGCTGGCCGCCATCCGGATGCGTGACGAACGTCGGATCGAGCCTCTGGTGGAGGCCGCCCTCACGCTGCTGCGCCGCTTGAACGAACCGCCCGCCTGGTCCAACGCCTTCCATTGGTACGGCGTGCAGGCCGCGATCGCGCACGAAAGCCCCGACGACCTGCTGCCGCACGCGCGAGCGCTGAAAGCCGCGGCCGAGGCGGGTGACCGGCACGCCGCCGTGCTCGCCGACGCGGGCCGCACCTGGGTGCTCGTGCTGCGCGGCCAGGTCGCGACCGCGCCGGTCCACGCGGCGGTCGCCGCGCTCACCGAGATCGGCATGACCTGGGACGGTGCGCGGCTGGCCAGCGAGGCGGCGCTGGCCGCGCCCGACTCCGCGACGGCCACCGCGCTGCTCAAACTGGCTCGCACGGTCCGCGCCGACGCTCGTCCGCAGGAACCGCAGACCCGGCCCGCCGCACCGGCCGCAACCGACGGCGACACCCCGGCGCCGCCGCCCACGCCGCCGCAGGCCGCGATCCTCAGCGAACGGGAACGCGAAGTGGCCGAGCTGGTTCTGCTCGGGCTCACCTATCGCGAGATCGGTGCGCGCTTGTACATTTCCGCTAAGACGGTCGAGCACCACGTCGCGCGCATCCGACGCCGGGTCGGCGCCCGTTCCCGTTCGGAGTTATTGTCGATGCTCCGCGCCATGGGACACGGCTCGCTTCTGGTGTGACTCGGGTGCGGTTCCGTCAGCGGGAACGCCGAAGCGAGGTAGGTGGAGGATGGCCACTGGGGTTGGCCTGCGCGTCGCCGAGGACGAGTGCACGGCGGTCATCGTCACCGATGGTGACGAGCAACCGCGGTACATCGTCCGGGAGTCGATCCTGCACATGTCCGAGGACGGTGACGCCGAACTGGGCGGTCCCGCGCCCGCCGGGCACTCCCATTCGATCACCGGCTTCGTGCCCGCCGTCGGTGACCCGTCCGGTATCCCGGTCGACGACGGCGAGGCCTACCGCGCCGAAGACCTCGTCGCGACCGCCTTGTTCTGCCTGATCAATCTGGCCGCCGAACATCTCAGCGGCCCGGCCGAGTTCTACGCGACGCATCCGGCGGACTGGCCCGCCGAGCACGTGCGTTCCTTGCGGGACGCGCTGGACTACCTCGGCCTGCGGTCGGTGCTGCTGGTCAGCGAGGGCGAACTGCCGAGCGCCGGGAGCACGGCGCCCGACGGCTCGTTCGCCTACGACGCGGCCCGCGCGGCGCTGGCCGCCGTGCTGGCCACACCCGCGGGCGCCACTCCACCGGACCCGTCCACCGCCGAGAACTCGACGGTGGACACCATCGTCATCCCGGCGGTGCCCGCCGCCGAGCCACAGCCGCAGGCGTACTCGGCGGCCTTCCCGATCGCCGAGCCGGTCGCGACCGCCGACCCGGAGCCGGCCGAGAAGCCCACGGCGACAGAGGTTCCCGCGAAAGTTGTCGCGAAGAACCCGCGGCGTACGCCCTTGCTGGTCGCCTGCGCCGCCGTCATCGGCTTGGTGCTCGGCGGCATCGTGGTGGCCGCGCTGTTCCGCGACGGCGGGGAGACACCGGTGCCGCCCCTGCCCGACGCGAAATCGGAGCAGACGTCGGCGAGTCCCGTCCCGCCTCCGCCGGTCGTGTCCTCCACCGAGCCCATCACCACCGAGCCGTCCGAACCGCCGGTGGAGATCACCGAGACCACGACGCCGGAGACGACCACGACGCCTCCGCCTCCGCCTCCGTCGACCACCGAGCCGCCGACGACGCCACCGAGAACCACCCGTCCCTCGACGACCCGGAGCACGACGACTGCCCCCTACCCGTTCCTGCCGCTACCGCAGTTACCGACCATCCCCGGTATGGGAACACCGGGTAGTCGGTGATTAGTAGCGTCCTTTCCTGGTTTGTGGCCTAGAGTGATGCGCTGACCGTGTTGTCGGATGGCTTCCGGCACAGGTCGGTTGCTGGACGAAGACTGTGCGCCAACGGATTCTGCCCATGGCCACGGATTTAGCTGGCACGTGCGTGCCGACGAAGGGACTTCATGCGCAAGTTGGTGGCGCGTCGCGCCGCGGTCAAAGCTGTCGCCATCGCCTCGACCGTTCTCCTGGCTCCCTTGTTCGGCACGACGACCGCATCGGCGGTTCCCGACGCTCCCGCCCAGCTCGCCGCGGACAACCTGCCCCCGGAACTGGTGCAGGCCATCGCGCGCGACCTGAAGATGACCCCGACGGAGTACCTGGACCGCGCCGCGCGCGCCCAGCAGCTGCGGGACTACGCGCGCGAGTTCCGTTCCGAGCGACCGGATTCCTACGCGGGCGCTTGGATCGGCCCCGACGGCAAGCCCGTCGTGGCGGTCACCTCGCTGGACGCCGCCAAGATCGCCGCGGACGACGGCTACCAGACCCGACTGGCCCCGGTCTCCGCGGACAGCCTGGAAGGCTCGCTGGTGCAGCTCAACCAGTGGGTCACCGGTCTGCCGCGGGAGATCTCGCAGGCGATCAACTCCGTGGCCATCGACTTCCTGAACAGTCAACTGGTCCTCAGCGTCGCCAACACCCCCGCGGGTCACATGCTCAACCTGCCGACCTTGCTGGCGAACATCAAAGTCATCCTGTCGCCGGGCAGCGGCGGCCCGGTCGAGCGCAGGCCCATGGGCGGTGACACCTACATCAGCGCCCCCGGTCCGCTCGCGGACTCGTCGCTGCGCGCGGTCGACGTGTGCTCGTTCGGGTTCAACAGCATCGACGCGTCCGGCAACGCGCTGAACATCAGTGCGGGACATTGCGATCCGAATCTGGGCAAGGCCAACCAGGAAGCGGCCGTCTACCTGCCCAACGTCCGGGACATCCCGGCCAGCCCCGAACTGGGCACCTTCGTGCATGCCTCGCTGGGTGGGCACTCCGCGCTGGACTACTCGGTGATCAAGCTGAACGAGCGCGCGGTGCGGGCCGGCATGGACCAGCCCTCGGTGCGCGGCGCCAACGGCACCACGCTGGCGATCACCGGCACCGCCGACCCGATCACCGGCGCCCCGGTCTGCAAGTCCGGCCAGTCGTCCACGTTCACCTGTGGCTTCGTCGTGGCCGACCGGGTGGAGACCCAGCTGTTCACCGCGGAGGGCGAGAGCAAGACCGTTCGCGGGTTCGCCAGCTCGGCCTGCACGCTCGGCGGCGACAGCGGCGGCGCGATCGTGTCCGGCACGCTGGCGCTCGGCATCACCAGCGGTTCCAACGCGGCGGACGCGCCGAACTGCAACGAGGCCAACATCGCGCTCGCGCAGTACGGCGGCACCGCTTCGCTGGGCATTCCGATCCGTGCGATCCTGGCCGATGTGGACGCCTCCTCCGGTGGCGGAATCGGCAGCGGTATCACCGTGCGCACCCGGTCGAACGTCGGCTGAGCGCACGCACGCGTCCTGTGTCGATCGGCATATCGCCGGTCGCCGGGCTATGCGGGAATCGGGAACCACAAGATGAGTAGGCATACCGCTGCGAACCCCATATAGTCTGCTCATGCTCCTGCCACGTATAGGTCCTCTTCGATCAGCCGCGCGACAGACCGGAATCCGAAAAACAGTGATCGCCGCCTCGGCGGCGATCCTGCTGTTCGGGCCCACGGCGGCAGTAGCGACGGCTGAGCCCGATCAGGCTCCCGGCCTGCCCGCCGAGCTGGTCGCCGCGGTGACCCGTGATCTGAAGATCTCGCCCGACGAGTACCTGCACCGCGCGGAGCTCGCGCAGCAGGTGGCCGCGTTCGCCACCACCGCCCAGCGGCAGTACCCGGCCGTGTTCGGCGGCTCCTGGCTCGACGACGCGGGCAAGGCGGTCGTGGCGCTGGCCCAGGGCCCCGGCGCCGACGAGGCCAAGAAGGCGGCCGAATCGGCCGGTTTCGAGGTTCGCAACGTCGCCAAGAGCGAAGCGGCGCTGCGCGGCGAGAAGAGCGCGTTCGAGCGCTGGCTGGAAGGCCAGCCCGAGGCGGTGCAGTCGCTGGTGCGCGGCGCGGTGGTGGACACCGTGAACAACGCGATCGCGGTGCGCGTCGACCAGGCGGGCCTGCCGATGCCGAACTTCATCGACCCGGCGCGCGTCATCGTGATGGCCCCGCCGGTGGCAGGCGAACAGGGCACCCTGCAGGCCGGTGAGATCGCCGGTGAGGCGCGCGGCGCCCTCGCGGGTGGCGACGGCTACGCCTCGGTCGCCGGACGCAGCTCGCTGCGCTGCTCGCTCGGCTTCAACGGCACCGACCGCAACGGCAACACGGTGAACATCACCGCGGGCCACTGCAACCCGGACATCGCGTCCGCGGGCAACGGCAACGCCGCGGGCGTCTACGAGATGAGCGGCGAGCGCCTCGGCCCGCAGCTCGGCGTCTTCCAGAAGTCGGTGCTCGGCGAGCAGGACTACTCGATCGTGCGGATCAACGACCAGGCCAAGGACCGCTTCGCCAACAACGGCGTGCGCGCGCCCGGCGCGGCTCCGATCGCCGTCGAGGGCGTGGCGACGCCGGTCGTCGGCGCTCCGGTGTGCAAGTCCGGCGCACGCACCGGCTTCAGCTGCGGCGTGGTCAACGCGGTCGACCAGACCGTGCAGGTCGGCGACCGGGAACTCACCCAGAGCTTCTCGGCCAACATCTGCGCGCTGCCCGGCGACAGCGGCGGCCCGATCGTGACCGGCCGCCTGGCGCTCGGCATCTCCAGCGCGTCGTCGGTGGCGGACTACCCGATCTGCGAGATCCCGAACCTGATCGGAGCCCTCACCGGTAACGTGCCGCAGCTGTTCGCGCAGCCGGTGCACGTGGTGCTCTCCGACAACCCGGGGCTGCGCGTGCGCACCAACTGACAGCAGTGACGCGAAGAGGCCGGCAGCCGTTGCGCTGTCGGCCTTTCGCCGTCCCGGGGTCTTTCCACTGCCCTTACGCGGCCCCGCGTGCGGGAAAGACCGCATGGAGTGCGGCGCCGGTCCGGCATTCTGGTCGGCATGTGTTTGGTGTTGATCGGCTGGCGCGCCCACCCTGACTACCGGTTGATCGTGGCCGCCAACCGGGAAGAGTTCTATACCCGGCCGACCGAATCCATGCGCTGGTGGCCGGAGGCGCCCGGCCTGCTCGCCGGACGCGATACCGGGGCCACCGGCCGCACCGAGGGCGAACCTCCCGGCACTTGGCTGGGGCTGAGCACCCAGCCGCACGGCAACAACCGCTTCGCGGCTGTCACGAATGTGCGTGATCCCGCCGATCAACGCGTCGATGCCCGTTCCCGGGGCGCGCTGCTGCTGGACTTCCTGCGCGGCGCCGCCGACCGCGGTCGAGCGGGCGAGTTCCCCGGGCCGGAGAAGTACGTGCTCGACGTCGCCGCCGCGCCGGACGACTACAACGGCTACAACCTGTTGGTCTCCGACCTGCGCACACTGTGGTGGCACTCCAATCGCAGTGCGACCGAACCACGCGAGCTGACTCCGGGCTTCCACGGGCTCTCCAACGGCACGTTCGTCACGTCCGCGGGTCCGACCCTGGGCGAAGCGAATCTGACCGCGCCACAGCCCATCTGGCCCAAAGTGCGGGCGGGCGTGACCGAGCTGCGCGAGATCGTGGGGACCGAGCCCGGTGCGGTGGATCGCTACTTCGAGGTGCTGGCCGACCGCACGGAAGCTCCGGACGACCGGTTGCCGCGCACCGGCGTCCCCTACGAGATGGAGCGTGCGCTCTCGGCCAGGTTCGTCGCGCACACCGTGCACGGCACCAGAGCCAGCACGGTGCTGGTCGTCCGCGAGGACGGGACGTTCGAGATGGTCGAGCGCTCGTTCGGCCGATTGGGTGAAGAACTGGGCGAGGTCGTCGTCCGCGGCTTGCTCGATTTGACCGGATAAACGACCGGCGGCCCGCCCTCCGAGGAGAGCGGGCCGCCGGGGATCGAACGTGCAGCGTTCGGCCGAATATTTAGTTCGGCTTGTCCGCCCACTTGGTGGTGCCTTCGGGCGCCTGCAGCGTGTTGATCAGGTCGATGCCCGCGACAGCCAGCATGGGGCCACCGACGGCCACCGTGCCGAGGATGCCGCCGATACCCGCGCCCGCGATCGCGGCGGGGATGCAGCCGACACCGAGGAACGGCAGGCCGAGGATGCAGCCGATCACGGCGCCGCCGATGACGCCGATGGCGGTGCCGACGAAGCCGCCGACGGCGGTCGCGATGCCGAACTGGCTGGCGAACTCGTTCTGCGCGCGCTGGTTCTCGATCGGCGAGGCGATCGGCTGAGCGACGACGTTGACCGCGTTGGCCAGCTTGTCCCTGGGGACCTCGACACTCTGGTCAGGCGTGAGTTCGAGGACCGTGGCGTCTTCCTTCACGACCGGCTTCACCGGGACGACGGTCCCGGCGACCGTGAAGGCGATCGGCAGGGCCAGGACGTCGTTGCCCTGCGAGTCCTTGATCTTGTAGACGTCGTCTTCCTTGACGTCCTCGGAGGACTTCGCCAGTTCGAACGTTCCCCCCTTGAGCGTCGTAACGACGGTCTTCTCCACCAGCTTGACCGAGTACCGGATGGGATCCGGCGCAGCGTCCGGCTCGGCATGGGCGGTCCCCAATCCGATGGTCATCGCACCGATGACCATCGCGGCCGCCGCGGTGGTTCTGCGGAAGTTCATTCAGTTTCCAATCCATCATCAGGTCGATCGTCGCCGCGGGTCTCCAGCACGCGAGAGCTCTATCCAGCAAATCCGGGTGGTCGGCTCCGGATCCTCCCCGAGCAGTGTGCAGACGAGTCGCAAGCAACAGAACGACGTGAGCCTAATAGAACGCCGCGCATTAAGCGAGATGCCTTATCAGCCCTGGGGACTAAGCCAATCCTTACCGACTGGACGGAATGGTTCCCCGTTTACGGTGGTGACCGACCCTCTGTCCGCGAGATCGGTGAATTTTACTGTGATATTGATCACAGGTAAATAAGCGGTCAAGCCCCAGCATATGGGGCTATAGCCCAAAAGCCGATCGTACGATGGACACTGTTGTTACTGGCGGGTAACTTACCTCCGGTTAAGATACGAGCCAACCGAGGCGGTAGCGGAAACTGCCGCACTCGAGGTGCCTCTAAAGAAAGGTCGCGACATGAATGCCCTGACAGTGACGCTGGGCACGATTGGGGCGGCGCTCAGCCTCCTGTGTTGGGCGTCGTTCTTCGGCGGCGTCCGCAATATCGTTCGCGCCATCATGATCGGACAGCCGGCCCCGGACCGCTGGCGGCCCTTCTTCCCGCGCTTCAAGCAGATGATCGTGGAGTTCCTCGCGCATACGCGCATGAACAAATTCCGCACCGTGGGCTGGGCGCATTGGCTGGTGATGATCGGCTTCCTGGGCGGCGCCATGCTGTGGTTCGAGGCGTACGGGCAGACGTTCGACCCGGCGTTCCACTGGCCCATCATCGGCAACACCGCGATCTACCACCTGTGGGACGAGATCCTCGGCATCGGCACCGTGGTCGGCATCCTCACGCTGATCATCCTGCGTCAGCTCAACCATCCCCGGCTTCCGGAGCGGCTGTCGCGCTTCAGCGGTTCCAAGTTCGCCCCTGCCTACGTCATCGAGGCGATCGTGCTACTCGAGGGCCTCGGCATGGTCTTCGTGAAGGCGGGCAAGATCGCCGCCTACGGTCACGCGAACCCGGCGACCGACTTCTTCACCATGCAGGTCGCCAAGCTGCTGCCCGCCAACACCACGATGGTGGCGCTGTTCGCATTCGTGAAGCTGATGTCCGGCATGGCGTTCCTCTACCTGGTCGGCCGCAACGTGACCTGGGGCGTGGCCTGGCACCGCTTCTCGGCGTTCCCGAACATCTACTTCAAGCGGGATGAGGACGGCGGCGTCGCGCTGGGCCCGGCCAAGCCGATGATGTCGAAGGGCAAGCCGGTCGACATGGAGACCGCGGACCCGGACACCGACACCTTCGGGGCTGGCCGGATCGAGGACTTCTCCTGGAAGGGCTGGCTGGACTTCACCACCTGCACCGAGTGCGGTCGCTGCCAGTCGCAGTGCCCCGCGTGGAACACCGGTAAGCCGCTCTCGCCGAAGCTGCTGATCATGTCGCTGCGTGACCATGGTTACGCCAAGGCCCCGTACCTGCTGGCCGGTGGCCGCAAGGACATGGGCGGCGACGAGGTCGGCCTCGTCGACGCCGAGGGCAAGCCGAACGAGGCCCAGCTGGCCAAGATCTCCGAGGCCGCCAAGGCCGAAGCGGAGCGCCCGCTGGTCGGCGGCCCCGAAGTGGGCGGCGTCATCGACCCCGAGGTGCTGTGGAGCTGCACCACCTGTGGCGCGTGCGTCGAGCAGTGCCCGGTGGACATCGAGCACGTCGACCACATCATCGACATGCGCCGCTACCAGGTGCTGATCGAATCGGAGTTCCCGTCCGAGCTCGCCGGCCTGTTCAAGAACCTGGAGAACAAGGGCAATCCGTGGGGTCAGAACGCCAAGGACCGGCTCAACTGGATCAACGAGCTCGATTTCCAGATCCCGGTCTTCGGCCAGGACGCCGACAGCTTCGACGGTTACGAGTACCTGTTCTGGGTGGGCTGCGCGGGCGCCTACGAGGACCGCGCCAAGAAGACCACCAAGGCGGTCGCCGAGCTGCTGGCCACCGCGGGCGTGAAGTTCATGGTGCTCGGCGCGGAGGAGACCTGCACCGGTGACTCCGCACGCCGCGCGGGCAACGAATTCCTGTTCCAGCAGCTCGCGCAGCAGAACATCGAGCTGCTGAACTCGGTGTTCGAGGGCGTCGAGGATCGCAAGAAGAAGATCGTCGTCACCTGCGCGCACTGCTTCAACGCGCTGAACAACGAGTACCCACAGGTCGGCGGCACCTACGAGGTCGTGCACCACACCCAACTGCTCAACCGCCTGGTGCGGCAGAAGCAGCTGATCCCGGTGGCCTCGGTCTCCCAGAATGTCACCTACCACGACCCGTGCTACCTGGGCAGGCACAACAAGATCTACAACGCGCCGCGCGAGCTGATGGCCGCGTCCGGCTCGAACCTGGTCGAGATGCCCCGGCACGGCGAACGGTCCATGTGCTGTGGCGCCGGCGGCGCGCGGATGTGGATGGAAGAGCAACTCGGCAAGCGGGTCAACATCGACCGGGTGGAGGAGGGATTGAGCACCCTCGCCGCGCCTTCTGGTCGCTCCGCGGGCTCCGCCCCTGGGAAGATCGCGACCGGCTGCCCGTTCTGCCGCGTGATGCTCACCGACGGCGTCACCGCGCGCCAGGAGAAGGGTGAGGGCGAAGGCGTCGAAGTGGTGGACGTCGCGCAGTTGATGCTGGATGCCATCGAGCGGGTCGAGCCGACGGTGCTCACCGAGAACCTGACCGTCATCCAGGAGCCGAAGGCGCCCGAGGCGGAACCCGAGCCGGAGCCCGAACCCGCCCCGGCCGCCGAGGCTCCCGCCCCGGCCAAGGCCGCGCCGACCGGTGGCGGTCTGGCCATGAAGGGCCCGGCGAAAGCTCCCGGTGGCGGCGGTCTGGCCATGAAGGGCCCCGCGAAAGCTCCCGGTGGCGGCGGTCTCGGCATGAAGGGCGCCGCGAAGGCTCCCGGCGCCAAGGCCCCGGCCGCGGAAACGGCGGAGACCGAGGCCACGGCGGCGCCTGCCGCTCCGGTCAAGGGTCTGGCCATGAAGGGTCCGGCGAAGGCTCCCGGTGGTCTGGGGATGAAGGGCGGCGCGAAAGCGCCCGGCGCCAAGGCCGCCGCGGCCCCCGCCGCCGAGTCAGCGCCCGAGGCTTCGGCACCCGAAGCTCCGGCGGCGAAGCCGGTCAAGGGTCTGGGCATGAAGGGCGGCGCCAAGGCGCCCGGTGGTGGTCTCGCCATGAAGGGCGCGGCCAAGGCTCCCGGCGCTAAGGCTCCGGCAGCGGAAACGTCCGCGGCTGCGGCCGAAGCAGCACCCGCCACCCAGGCGGCTGCGGAACCGGCCGACGCCGAGCCGACCGAGACCAAGCCGACGGTGCCCGCCAAGGGTCTGGCCATGAAGTCCGGCTTCAAGCGTCCCGGCCCCAAGGCCCCTGGCAAAGCCGCTCCGGTCACTGCCGAACCGGCCTCGGCGGACGAGCCCGCCGCCGCGGAAACTCCTGCCGCGCAGCCCGAAGCCGCTGCCGAGCCGGAGCAATCCAATGGCACTGGCGGCAACGGCGCGCACCAGGTCGTACCGCCCGCCGCCAAACCGGGCGGCTTGGGCTTCAAGTCCGGCGCGAAGGCGCCGGGCCGTAAGAGCTGAGCCCAGAAACAACTGAACACCGACATCGGCCGGGTCCAGCGATGGACCCGGCCGAGTTGTATCCGGTAGTTTCGAAGTCGCTGAAGTGACCAGCGCACCTGGCGCTCTTGTGGCGGGATATCATCTCACCGCGCTCGAGATCGGCTACTCGGCGCGATCCCATGCCGACTACATCGCCAAGATCGCCGGTCAAAAGGCTTTGGTCTGGCTCCCGGTAACGGAAGAAGCGATGGACCGGGCCTTGGAGGTCCAGGGTCTTCTCGCCGCCCGAGGCGCACATCGTTTACCGATTCCCGATCTCATCCTTTCAGCGACCGCTGAAGTCCACGGGGCAACCGTTCTGCATGTGGACAGCGATTACCAGACCATTGCGGAGATCACCGGTCAGCCGCATCGGCGACTCGGGACAAGCTGATTCGGCAGCTCGTCCGATACCACCGCAGCGGTAAGGACGGCTGAGCACGAGCCAGTGGGGCCGGGGAGGTGTGGCCCCGGCCCGAGAACCGGATTACGGCCGTGTCAGCGCGGCGTAGCGCGCGAGATGCTCGTCGGTGGAGCCGAATTCGTGCTCGACAACGGTGAGCCGTTTGAAGTAGTGGCCGATGGCCAGCTCTTCGGTCATGCCCATCGCCCCGTGCAGTTGCACGGCGTTCTGCCCGATGAACCGCGCCGCGCGCGCGACCGTGACCTTCGCCGCGGAGACGGCGCGCGCACGGTCCTCGGCGGGCGCGCGCAGCGAGTGGACGGCCAGGTGGACCGCCGCGACGGCCTGTTCGAGTTCGATGTACATGTCGACCATGCGGTGTTGCAGTACCTGGAAACTGCCGATCGGCTGACCGAACTGCTGACGCTGCTCGGCGTATTCGATGGTGTCGGCGAGCACTTTCCGCATACAGCCGACGGCCTCGGCGCAGACCGCCGCGGTCGCCTCCGCGATGGTCGGCTCGATGACGGTCCAGGCGTCCGACTCCGCGCCCAGCAGGGCGTCGGCGGGCAGACGCAGGCCGGTGAACACGAGATCGGCGGCGGCCCGGTCGTCGATGGTGCGGTAGCTGTGCACTTCGACACCGGCAGGGGGCGCGACCGCGTCGAACTCCACCCGGAACAACGAGATCCCCGCCTTGTCGCGCCGCTCGCCGGATGTGCGCGCGGTGATCAGCAGGTGAGTGGCCAGCGGCGCGCCGGTCACCACGGTCTTCGCGCCGTCGAGCACCCAGCCGTCGTCGTCGCGGCGGGCAGTGGTCGACACATCGTGCAGCGCGTGTCCGGAGGTCGGTTCCAGCGCGGCGAACGCGATGCGCGCGTCACCGGACACGATCCGGCGCAGCACGGCGTCGGCCTGTTCGCCGCCGCCACGCTCGAGCAGTCCGGCGCCGATCACGACCGTGTCGACGAACGGCTCGACCACCAGCGCGCGGCCGAGTTCCTCGGCGATCACCATGAGCTCGACGGGGCCGCCACCGGTGCCGTCCACCCGCTCGGGAAGCGTCGCCCCGAGAATCCCCAGCTCGTCGGCGAAGCCGCGCCAGACCGCAGGCTGCCAGCCCTCCGCCGATTTCGCGGCTGCGCGGCTCTTCTCCAGGTCATAGCGGGCGCCGAGGTATCCGGCGACCGCGGAGCGGAGCAGTTCCTGCTCGTCGGTAAGCGTGAAGTCCATCAGAGCCCCAATGCTGCTTTGGCGAGGATGTTTCGCTGAATCTCGTTGCTGCCCGCGTAGATCGAGCCCGCTCGGTCGTTGAAGTACCGCAGCGGCGCGACAGCTTGCCAGTCCGCGCCGCTGTGGTAACCGTCGGCCGGCGGCGTGAACTGGGCGATCGGCCCGCCGGGCTCGGTGGCGTGCGGTTGGTAGACGCGACCGCGCGGTCCCGCGGCTTCCAGCGCCAGCTCGGTGAGCTTCTGGCTGAGTTCGGTGCCGAGGATCTTGAGCATGGAGGACGCGGGGCCCGGGTTCTTGCCCTGCGCCATCGCGGAAATGGTGCGGTACTCCAGGACTTCGAGCACTTCGGTGCGGATCCGCAGATCCGCCAGCTTCGCGGCGAACGCGCGGTCATCGATGAGCGGGTTGCCGTCCGGGCCGGGCTGCTGTGCCGCGTTGGCGGCGATGTCCTGGGCCATGACCTGCAGCCACGGGGCCGCCGTGCCGCCGCGCTCGTGCACCAGCAGGTATTTCGCGACGGTCCAGCCGTCGTCGATCCGGCCGAGCACATTGGTCTTCGGCACTCGCACGTTGTCGAAGAAGACCTGGTTCTGCACCTGTTCGCCCGAGGTCATCACCAGCGGCCGGACCTCGATGCCCGGTGAGGTCATATCGATCAGCAGGAACGTGATGCCCTGCTGCTTCTTACCCGTGCGCGAGGTGCGCACCAAGCAGAAGATCCAGTTCGCCTCGGTGGCGTGGGTGGTCCAGATCTTGCTGCCGGTGCACACGAAATCCTCGCCGTCGTCGACGGCGGCCATGGTCAGCGCGGCCAGATCCGATCCGGCCTCCGGCTCGGAGTACCCCTGGCAGAAGAAGACCTCGCCGGTGAGGATGCGCGGCAGATAGAAAGCCTTCTGCTCGGCGGTGCCGAACGCGATGATCGCGGGGGCCACCATCTTGATGCCCATCGGAGACAGCGCCGGCGCGCCCGCCAGCGCCGATTCCCGCTGGAAGATGTAGTGCTGGGTCAGACTCCAGTCGCATCCGCCGTGTTCCACCGGCCAGGCCGGCGCCGCCCAGCCGCGCTCGTGCAGGATGTGCTGCCATTCCATGCTCGCCTCGTGGTCGGGATACACGCTCGTCGCCAAGCGCCCGGCGCGGCGCAATTCCGGCGTCAGTTTCGCGTCGAGGAACTCGCGTACCTCGTCCCGAAACGCCAGATCCTCCGCTGACCAGTCGTAATCCATCTGCCCTCCCGGAGGGTGCGCACCGTTGCTTCACTGGCGACCATCCCGTCACCATGCGACAAAATGTACGATTGTTTCTCTCATCGAGTCAAACTGAAGGCACCCGCCCGCAAATTTTGGGCATTACTTGCCGCGCGGGCGGCTCGCGTGCCGGATCCACCGCTTCTAGCAGTCCTCGAAGAAGGCTTTGGTGAAACCCACGGATTGGTAGAGGTAGTCGTAAGCCCAGCGTGGGAGGGAGAGGTCGGGGTCGGTGTCGACGAAAAGGAGTTCTCCGTCCCAGCACTTTCGCAAGATGTAGCGCGCTCGGGAGATGTGGGGCGTGAAGGTGACGACGATTACTCGCCGCCAGTTGTGGGCGCGGGCGAGGCGGGCGAGTTCGCGGCCCTCGCCGCGAGTGGTGCGCGGCGAGGGGTCGAAGCACAGGACCTCGAAGCTGTAGCCGCCGTGACAGATGCGGTTCAGCATGGCGCTGTTCTCATAGGGATCGGAGAACACCACGCGTGGCGCGTACCCGTCGCGCGCCAGGCGTAGCCCGAGTTGCTCGCGTCCGTCGTGCGCTCCGCCCAGGACGAGAACGGCGTCCGCTCGCGCGGGCGGGTCGGTGCGCGGACGTACGTAGACCGGCCACAGCGCGCCCGCGGCGATGGCGACCGCCAGACCGGCGCCGAGGAGGATCCAGGCCCACCGATGACGTCGCACCCCGCCGATGCTAGCGGGCGCGGGAACCGATTCATCCAGGTCAGGGCGTTGCACCGCGCGACGTCGCCGCATGTACATCTGCTGTTGCCCGGACCCTTGCCTCGGTGACGTGGCGTGGCCACCGGAGGGGCTTACCAATCGATCATGCGATGCACAGTCTTCGGAACCGGGTATCTCGGGGCCACGCACGCTGCGTGCATGGCCGAACTCGGGCACGACGTCATCGGGGTGGACGTGGACCCGGGCAAGGTCGCGAAGCTGTCCGACGGGGTGGTGCCGTTCTACGAACCCGGCTTGGAGGCTGTGCTGCGCCGCAACCTCGACGCGGGCCGGCTGCGGTTCACCACCTCCTATGCCGAGGCGGCCGCCCACGCGGAGGTGCATTTCCTCGGCGTGGGCACCCCGCAGAAGAAGGGCGAGTACGCCGCCGACCTGAAATACGTGCACGCGGTGGTGGATACGCTCGCGCCGCTGCTGGAGCGCCCCTCGGTGATCATCGGCAAGTCGACGGTACCGGTCGGCACGGCGGCTGCGCTCGGGACCCGGGCTCGCGCACTGAGTCCCACCGACGTCGAGGTGGCGTGGAATCCGGAGTTCCTCCGGGAAGGCTGGGCGGTCAAGGACACCTTGCGGCCGGACCGGCTGGTCCTCGGTGTCGACCGTACGCGCGCCGCCGCCGGGTGGGTCGAAGATCTGGTGCGCGAGATCTACGCGGATCTCATCGCCGCCGAGATTCCATTCCTGCTGACCGACCTCGCCACAGCGGAATTGGTGAAGGTCTCCGCCAACGCTTTTCTGGCGACGAAGATTTCGTTCATCAACGCCGTGTCGGAGGTGTGCGAGGCGACCGGCGCGGACGTGACCATGCTGGCCGACGCCCTCGGCTACGACGCGCGCATCGGCCGCCGATTCCTCAACGCGGGCCTCGGTTTCGGCGGGGGATGTCTACCCAAGGACATCCGCGCGTTCATGGCCCGCTCCGGCGAACTCGGCGCCGACCACGCCGTCGCCTTCCTGCGCGAGGTGGACAACATCAATATGCGCCGCCGGACCAAGGTGGTGGACATGGCCGCACGCGCCTGCGGTGGTTCGCTGCTCGGCGCGAACGTCGCGGTGCTCGGCGCGGCGTTCAAGCCGGAGTCCGACGACGTCCGCGACTCGCCCGCGTTGAACGTGGCGGGCATGATCCAGCTGCACGGCGCCGTGGTGACCGTGTACGACCCCAAAGCGCTGGAGAATTCGCGCCGGGTGTTCCCCACCCTGAACTACGCGACCTCGGTGGCCGAGGCATGTGAACGCGCCGACGTGGTGCTCGTCCTCACCGAGTGGGACGAATTCACCGCGCTGCGACCGCAGGACCTGGACCGAGTGGTGCGCGCCCGCTCGATCATCGACGGCCGGAACTGTCTCAATCGTGCCACCTGGAGAGCAGCCGGATGGGTGTACGCGGGACTCGGCACGCCGTAGAGTTGCGGAGCGAGGCGGGCTACTGCCGGACAGGTGACCAGTCCTGCCTTAAGCACAGCTGATCGCCGGCGGTAGGGTCCGTCCAGCGGGCCTCCGCCGACGGACGGCGCAGGCTCGCATGTCGTGAAGTGTGGAACGAGATGGGCAGCTGATGAGTTCGGTACTGGGAGTTTCGGTGGGGGCCGGCGCTGTCCGTATGGCCCGGCCACACGCCGGCAACCCCCACGGGCATGTCTCCCCGCATTCCTTCGATCTGCAGACCATTCCGGTCGTCGACCAGAGCGTGGAAGAGCTGGCGGCCGAAGCCATCGGAGTCACCCTCGAAGCCACGCCGGGCATCGGCGCCACCGCGATCGCCTACCGCAGTGAGCAGCACGCCCGCGCCATTCGCGCGGCCATGGCCCGCCAGCAGCTGACCAATTACGAACTCGTCCCGGAGATCGCGGCGGCACTCGAGTTCGCGCAGGCCACCGGCGATATCCGCGGCATCTCCTCGCTGGTCGTCTATGACCTGGGCAGCTCGGGACTGACGGTGAGCGTGGTCGACACCCAGACTCGTGAGGTGCGTCATAGCGAGCGCACCAGCGACATCAGCGGTGACTATCTCGACTCTCTGATCCGCGAGCAGCAGATCGCGTCGGGGCGCATCGCACACCCCCCGAACGCCGCGGGCCTGGCCGCTCTGGACGCGCTGTGCCGGGAGGCCAAGGAGCAGTTGACCACCAACACCGCGGTGGCGCTGCCCAGCGAGCAGGGTTTGGTCCTGCTGGCGCAGGAGAACTTCGAATCGCTGATCATGCTGGCGATCGAGTCGTCGGCGCGGATGGCGCGCGACGTGATCGTGCGCTCGGACCGCCCGGTGCACGGCGTGCTGGCCATCGGTGGCTGCGCTCGAATCCCGTTGGTGGCCAAGGTCCTCGAACGGTGGATGGGCGTTCCCGTCATCGTGCCGGACAGCCCCGAGACCGTCATGGCGCGCGGCGCCGCCCTCTTGGCCAGACCGGTCCGCAAGGAGAGCCCGGCCGCGAGCGCCGTGCTGGACGACGACTTGTCACCCGCCTGGTTGTCGGCGCCTGCCCAGCGCGGCAAGCGCGAGATCAGCGGGGCCGTGTTGACCGTCAGCGCGCTGGCCGTGGTCGCCGCGATCGGGCTCGGCCTCGGCTACGGACCGCAGGTGCTGGAACGGGATTCGCACACCAGCGAGAGCTCGCCGTCGTTGTCACCGACCACCGCACCGCGTACGACCAGCCTCGATCCGCAGATCGCGGTCGCGCCGGGTACAACCGAGGCGCCCGCGCACGAATCGGTCGCCGCGCCACCGCCGAACCGGCGGCAGACCACCAGCGAGGCGCCGCCGACACCCGGCCCGAACACTATTGTGGTGCCCGGCCTTCCGCCGATCGTGGTTCCCACGATCCCGCCGGAGGTTTTCCCCTTTCCCCCACCGCCGCCACGCTGAGCCGGGTTCACCGGCGGCGTCTCAGCTCACCGGGATTCGGGCTCAAACCCTGGCGTGCTTGGCCCGGCGCGGGCGCGGCGGCGGGCTCGATTCCTTGGCCTTGAACGGGCGAGCCAGCAGGACCGCGATGCCGGTGGTCAACGGCACCGAGAGCGCCAGCGCGATGCCGCCGACCGAGGAACGCGCGATCTCGATGGCCACCGCGTCACCGGCGAGCACGTCACGGATGGACCGCCCCGCCACGCTGAACAGCAGCAACAGCGGCAGCGCCCCACCGGCGTAGGCGAGCACCAGCGTGTAGACGGTGCTGGCGATGTGGTCGCGCCCCACGCGCATGGCGGCGGCGAAGATCTCTCGCCGCGATGCCGATTCGTCGAGGGCGGCCAGCTCGAACGCGGCCGACGCCTGGGTGATCGTCACGTCGTTGAGCACGCCCAGCGAGCCGATGATGAACCCGGCCAGCAACAGTCCGGTGATGCTGACGTGCTCGATGTAGGTCGCGACGTTGGTGTTCTGTTCCTCGGAAAGCCCCGTCAGATTGGTCATCTCGATCGTGAGCCAGGACAACACGGCGGCCAGCAGCATCGAGGTGAGCGTGCCCAGCAGCGCCGAACTGGTGCGCAGGTTCAGCCCGTGCGCCAGATACAGCACGGCGTAGAGGATCAACGAGCCCGCGACCAGCGCGACCGGGATCGCGGGTTTGCCGTCGAGCAAGGCGGGCAGCATGAACATCACCAGGACCGCGAAGGCGAACACCAGACCCAGCAGCGCGCGGACGCCGCGCCAGCGCGCCACCACGATGATCACCACCACGAACGCCAGGGCGATCAGCGTGAGCGGCAGCCCCCGTGAGTAGTCCTCGAACGAGTACAGCGGCGTCCCGGTCGGATCGGTCTGGCGGACCAGCCGGAGCTCGTCGCCCGCGCGCAGGTCGGGTTGTCCTGGGCCCGGTGCGATTTCCAACAGCGTGCGGTTGCCCTTGTGCGGGCCGGACTCGATCGCGATCACACTGCGCTGACAGTTGTAGGCATTGCTGCGCGGCGGTTCGGGCTTGTCGATGAACACCTTGCCCAGTGACGGACTGCCGCACGGGCCGATATCCTGCATGACCACCGTGCCCGCCTCGGTCTGCACCGCGCCGCCACCCGCGTTCTGCATCGGCAGCGGGATATCGACATGCTGTTTGCTCGGCCACAGCGCGATCGCGCCGATGAGCACGGCGACGCCGATCACGGTGAGTAGCCCGATGACCACCCGCGCCGCGGTCGCGCCGATCGCGATCGGACCCGAGTGATCGTGGTGATGGTGGTGGTCGCTCACCGCGCTCCTACCTGTCAGATGTGTTTCTGCCCGCAGCGAGCCTAAAGGATTTCATTTTCAAGACCGTCGCGGCTGCTACCGAACACAGCGGATACACACTCGGAGCGATCCGATCGCGGTAAGGAAACGGGATTTGGAGGGGGCGGCGGAGAGCAGGGGGATGTCTCCGCCGCCCGCAGGGCAGGCGGCCCAGGGGGGTAGGCGGCCTAACCCAAGGCCGGATGTGCCCAGGGGGGTAGGCAATCCGGCCAGGCACCTTAAGTGCCGAGGACCACTGTACACAAAAATACTTCTTTTGCGCTAGTTAGTCGCCAAATCCGACAGGTATCCGTACATCAGGTTTGTTTCCGGGCCGGAAGCGGGGCGATTATATTGTCGCCCGACCTCCTTCCCACTATTGGCGATAGCTGGCGAGGAAGTTGCCGAACCGTTCGATCGCGACCGCGAGATCCCGGGCCCAGGGCAGGGTGACGATCCGGAGATGGTCGTGGTGCGGCCAGTTGAAGCCGGTGCCCTGCACCATCAGGATCTTCTCCTGCAACAGCAGATCCAGGATCAGCTTGGAGTCGTCGTAGATCTCGTACACGTTCGGATCCAGCTTCGGGAACGCGTACAGCGCGCCCTTCGGCTTCACACACGAGACACCAGGGATCATGTTCAACCGCTCCCACGCGACATCGCGCTGTTCGAGCAGCCTGCCGCCGGGCAGGATCAGATCCTCGATGCTCTGGTGGCCGCCGAGCGCGACTTGGATCGCGTGCTGCGCGGGCACATTCGGGCACAATCGCGACGAGGCGAGCAGGTCGATGCCCTCCAGGAAGCCGGCCGCGTGGTCCTTCGGCCCGGTGATCGCCAGCCAGCCCGACCGGTAGCCCGCCACCCGATAGGCCTTGGACAGCCCGTTGAAGGTCAGGCACAGCAGATCCGGCGCCACGCCCGCCAGCGAGATGTGCTTGGCGTCGTCGTAGAGGATCTTGTCGTAGATCTCGTCGGCGAGCAGCAACAGTTGATGCTTACGCGCCACGTCGGCGAGTTGCTGGAGCACCTCGGCGGAGTACACCGCGCCGGTGGGATTGTTCGGGTTGATCACCAGCAGGGCCTTGGTCTTGTCGGTGATCTTGGCTTCGATGTCCGCGATGTCGGGTTGCCAGCCGTTGGCCTCGTCACAGAGATAATGCACCGGGGTGCCGCCCGCCAGGCTGGTCATGGCGGTCCACAGCGGGTAGTCCGGCGCCGGGATCAGCACCTCGTCGCCGTTGTCCAGCAGGGCCTGCATGGTGATGGTGATCAGCTCGGAGACGCCGTTGCCGAGGTAGACGTCGTCCACGTCGAGCTCCGGGAAGCCGGGCACGAGTTCGTAGCGGGTTACGATCGCGCGCCGCGCCGACAGGATGCCCTTGGATTCGGAGTAGCCCTGGGCGTACGGGAGCGCCGCGATGATGTCGCGCATGATCACGTCCGGCGCCTCGAACCCGAACGGGGCGGGGTTGCCGATGTTGAGCTTGAGGATGCGGTGCCCCTCGGCCTCCAACCGTGCCGCCTGCGCGTGTACCGGTCCACGGATCTCGTAGACGACGTTCTGCAGCTTCGTGGACTGCTCCAGAACACGCGGGGGACGGTGCGGATGATGAGGACTCACCCGTCCCATGGTGCCATCCGTCGCAACTGGATAAACCGCCTGTCCGAGCCCCGCCCCGGGCGTCCGCGGCCACGACGGCGTCTCCCGCGTCACCGGATGTGACGCGTCACTCAATGGGCGGGCCCGCCCGGTGGGATGCCTTTGGCCGCGGTGGAGCCGCAGAACTCCTCGATGCGCTCGTCCAACCGCCGCGCCTCGATCGCGTCACGGAAGGTTCGACTCGCGATCCGCCTGCGCACACCGGTCAGCCGCTCCTCCAGTTGCGCGATGCGCTTGTCCTCCTCGAGTCCGAGCACCGGCTGCAACGCCTCGGCCGCGCCGTCCAGGCTGCCGTTGATCAGATGGGCGGCCGCGCAGTCGACCCTGGCCAGGGATTCCGCACCGTAGGAGCGCTGTTCGGACGGTCCTTTCGAGTACAGCTCGATGGCCCGCTGCGTGGCGGTGAGCGCGGGCTCCGCCTGGCCGAGGTGGATGTAGGTGGCGCCAGCGTAGTAGTTGGCCTTGGCGTCGTTGAACCCGAAGACCCCGCCCACCTCGTCGTGCAGGGTGTCGGTCGCGGCGATCTCACGGGCGTCGTCGGCCGCGCGGACGCAGCGGTCGGTGTCCGCGGCGCTGCCCAGCGCCGACCAGATCCTGGCCTCGATGTTGAGCAGTCGCACCTGCGCGGTCGCGGACTCGGCGAACTCCCGTCCGCTCTGGGCCAGCTCCACCGCCCGGCGGGGGCGCTGCGACCAGTACTCGATCAGCGCGTGCATGCCGCGGGTCCAGGCACGAAGCCCGTTGTGCCCGCATAGTTCCGCGTAAGCCCAGGCAGCCCGCACCTGCTCGCCCGCAGCGTCGTAGTAGCCGAGATCGGTGCTCGCGTTGGCGAGCAGTCCCGAGAGCGTGCCCGCCAGGAGATACAGATGCCCCGTATCGGCGGGCCGCTGATGGCCTTCCAGCAACCGATACACCCGGCGTCGCACCCGCACCATCTCCACCATCATCGGCACCGGCGGAATATGCACGTAATCGTTCGCGATGCGTACGACATCCGCGTCGAGCTGTTCCAACGTGCTCGCACCGACATTGGTGCTCTCGGCCTTACCGGCGTGCTCGCTGGCCTCGTGGGCAGCCGCCATGATCAGATCCCTCTCCGAAATCGCTGCTAACGCAACACCTCTCATCGCACCGGCGTCTATGAGAGCCAAAATGTCAGCGTCGCTCGAATAATGAATGCGCGCCGAGGCGTCGGCAGGCGCGTCGAATCCCGGCGGGACGGCTCGATCGCTCGAGGGCTGATCGATCAATGCCGCGAACCGCGCCCGCACCACATCGTCGGACCTGGCCAGTGAGGTATCCAGAGCGGCTTGGTTGATCGGTCGTGGATGGACCCGGGCGCCCCCGGCTTCCCACTTCGACACCAAGCGTTCGTGCACCCCTAAATGGGCAGCGAATTCCCTGATGCTCATCCGCTTGGCATCGCGAAGGGCGCGGGCCTCTTTGCCTGACCAATGCCTGATCACGATGCCATCCCTTCCGAACGAGCCCCCTCCAGAGTACGAGCGGTTTGTGATCACTGCCACAAGTGAATTGCGCCTTCTATCAAAGGCAGTGGAAGGGCAGCGTAAGGCGGGTAGGCAGGCAATACCGAATCCAGCTGCGGGCCGGGACTATTGAGGCGGAAGGCAAGGAGTTCGCCGTGAATGTCGAGAAACTCAGGACCGTGGACGATTGGGTGGCGTTCTATCGGCACGAGTTCGGGTTGCCGGTCACCGAGCGTGGCGGTTTCGCCATGCTTCCGATCACCGGACGCGTCTGCGTAGTCCACCTGCCGACCGCGCGGGCCGAGAAGGTCCGCGTCGCACTGGAACAACAGGGAACGAGGGGTCCCATGTTGGCCAGGCAGATCCGATGGAGCTTCCTCGCCGAGCCCGACAGCCGACCGGGACCACAGGTGCTCGAGGTGCTCAATCGGCTGGATATCGGCCTGCCGGCCATCGGCAGTGCCGTGATGTTGCCGACCGGTCTCGGTCGCTGGACTCGGGAAGGGTGCTTCTGGGTCAGCCCGCCGAACCGCGGTGACACGCTTCCGCCGCTGTCCGTCATCCTCACTACGGCGCTCGCGGTGGGAGCGGGCGGCGGGGACTGATCACCTCCGCGATCAGCTCCCCGCTGCCACCCGCCGGGTCCGCTTCTCCTCACAGTCGACGAGGCGGACTCGGCGTGGGTCGGTCAGCGTGATTCGGCGGCCTCGATCGCCGCGGCCGCGATCGGGAAGTTGAGATAGGACCGCGACGGCGTCGGTCCGCGCTGGCCCTGATACTTCGAGCCCGCCACGGCACTGCCGTAGGGATGCTCGGCCGGACTGGTCAGCCTGATCAGGCACAACTGACCGATCTTCATGCCGGGCCACAGCGTGATCGGCAGGTTGGCCACGTTGGACAGCTCCAGCGTGATGTGCCCGCTGAACCCGGGATCGATGAAGCCCGCGGTGGAGTGGGTCAGCAGGCCGAGCCTGCCCAGGCTGGACTTGCCCTCCAACCGTCCGGCCAGGTCGTCCGGCAGCGTGCACACCTCGAGGGTGGAGCCGAGCACGAACTCGCCCGGATGCAGCACGAACGGCTCACCCTCGGTCGGCTCGACCAGAGTGGTGAGTTCGTCCTGCCGCTGCGCGGGATCGATGTGGGTGTACCGGGTGTTGTTGAACACCCGGAACATCCGGTCCAGGCGCACGTCGATGCTCGACGGCTGGATCAGGTTCTCCAGCAGCGGCTCGACGCCGAGACGCCCAGCGGCGATCTCCGCACGGATGTCACGATCGGAAAGCAGCACGCGACGAGCGTAGCGCCTGTTCGCCGGGACTCCTCAGCCGCACAGTGATATGGAGAGAGCGGTATCCTCGCATCCACTCGGGGCGCGTCGCCCGCGATCGAAGGGATGGACCATGAGCGAGGGCCCGCTGTTCGACCTGACCGGCCACGTCGCCGTCGTCACCGGCGGCAATTCCGGCATCGGGCTCGGGTTCGCCCGCGGGCTCGCGCGAGCCGGAGCCGACATCTGTGTCGTCGGCCGCAACACCGAACGCAACGAGGCCGCCGCCGCGGAATTGAGTGCCTTCGGCGGGCGAGTGCTGGCCCTGCGCTGTGATGTCGGCGAGGAACAGCAGGTGATCGACACCTTCGGTCGCGCGGCCGCCGAACTCGGCCGGATCGACTCGTGCTTCGTGAACGCCGGGGTCATGCAGGGCTTCATCCCCTTCGTGGAGACCGATCTCGCGGAATTCCGCCGGGTCACCTCCATCAACCTCGACGCCGCGTTCGTCACCCTGCGCGAAGCGGCGAAGGTTCTGCTCGCCCAAGGCGAGGGCGGCAGCCTGGTCGCCACCGCGAGCCTCGCCGCCCGCCAGGGCGTTCCGCGCGGCCAGTCCTATGCCGCGAGCAAGGCGGGTTTGATCGCCATGGTCAACTCGATCGCGGTGGAACTGGCCAAGCACGGCATCCGCGCGAACTCGGTGCTGCCCGGGTGGGTCGAGACGCCGATGACCGAGGGCGCCTTCGCCTGGGACCGTTTCCGCGAACGCGTCGAGCCCAGGATTCCGGTGCGCCGCTGGGGTCAGCCCAGCGATTTCGAGTCCGTCGCCGTCTACCTCGCCAGCCCCGCCAGCGCCTACCACACCGGCGACACCCTCCTGATCGACGGCGGCTACAGCCTGTTCTGACGCATCCAGCGCTTCGGCGTCCGGTTCGCGCGAGGTGCCGGTCGACGGCGGTGCTCGCTACGGGATGACGAAGCCGCCCTGGGTTGTCATCCCAGGTGGGAAGCGCGCCGGGTTAACTTGCGGCGTCGGGCATGGGAACGTGGAGTTGTGACCTCCCCTCGCATTCGGAACGCTATCTGGGTGCTCACCGCGTTGCTGGTGGTGTGCGCCGCGGCTCTCACGGCAGGTGTGGTCGGGGACGGCGGCCCCGGCGGGATTGATCGCGGCATCGCCGACTGGGCCGTCGCACAGCGCAGCGACGCGCTGACTCCGGTGGCCGTGGTGGTCAGCGTGCTGGGCGGCACGCTCGCGATGACAGCGCTGGCCACCGCCACCTGCCTTGTGCTGTCCTGGCAGCGACGCTGGTCGTCGGCGGCGCTGGTCGCGGTCACCGGCCTCGGCGGCGGGTTACTGGTCCGCGGCGGCAAGCGCCTGACCGACCGCGACCGCCCGCCCGTCGAGGACCACCTGATCAGCGTCTCCAACCAGGCCTATCCCTCCGGGCACAGCATGGGCTCGTTCGTCGTGGTCGGCATCGTCCTGGTGGTCACGCTCCCCCGCCTGCGCGGCCACGCCCTGCGCGTCGGCGTCGCGGCCGCCGCCGCGCTTTTCGTTCTCGCGGTGGGAATGACCCGGATCTACCTCGGCGTCCACTGGACCACCGACATCGTCGGCGGCTGGTGCATCGGCGCGCTGTGGCTCATCCTCTGCCTTACCGCCTACCGGTACCTGATCCGCGCCGACGACTCCGCCGAGCCGGCTCGCCACGACCTCGACGACATCCCCTCGGACAATGCCGGGATCTCGTCCGACCACCGAAGGGCATAGCGAATCTGCCCACAGAGCAGTCATGCCTGCGACGCCTCGGTCCGCCGACGAACGATCGCGGCCTGTGCGATCGCTTTAGCGCGGCCGATGTCGCCGGTCGTCTCGGTGCACGCGCACACCAGCCGTCCAGAGTCGTCGCCGAGGGTGACGCGCAATGTGCCATCGGCCGCGATGACCCGGATGACGGCGCGGCCACCGGGAAACGGCTTGGTCAACCAATGCTCGGTGGCCGGACCGCTCAGCACCCACCCATGGGTGGCATCGATCGCGCGAATCCGCGACCATCCGGAGTGGTCCATATCAGCCCGCCATCGCCGTCGGCCGGTGCGGACCACGGAAGCGCTCGCCGTTCGAGACCGGCCGAGCGAATGCGCCGTCCGCTACCTGCGGACGCTCGGCGACGTCCGCCATGGCCGACCACGGAGCCCGACACCGTGCGCAGCCGGAATCCGAGTCTTCTCGGGCGAGCGGGCGGACCAGCAGCCTCGCGCCACCGAAGTAGCACGCCATTGTCCAAACGACGGCGACGATGGCCGCGATGCTCACGGCCATCAGTCTTCGCTCCTCATCGAGTGACTATCCGGCACGCAGCCACGCGCTCTGCGTCTCCCGTGCGCCTGATCGGCCCATGCGCGCACGGCAGCGATGACTACTTGCCCCGAAGGACGAAATGTGTTCCGAGGAGGCACTATCCAATGGCGGATCGCCCCAACCGACGCGGTGGGTGATGGAAGCGCGATGCACGCCCCCGTCCGCGCCACGTTGACATCCAGACGGAACATCTCGGCGAACAACTTCACGTCCCCCAGGTCGATGTCGGGGCGAATCAGGAAAGTCCATCGCCCGGACCGTGGGTGCCCGATGATCGGGCCGACGGCGCTCCCGCAGCTAGGCAGGTGAGCCTTGACCGCTTGACCGAGCCGCGTCGGCATCGCGACTCCCCACACGCTGCCCGCGCGAAGAATGATCCGCCCTAGTTCGGGTGGATCGATGACGACGGGTAGACCGCAAGTCCGCCGGTAGTACTGACAACGGGACAGCAGGGTGTCCCCGAACGCTCCTTCGTCCATCAGTAGACCTCTGCTCACTTCGAAGACGGGTGGAGTGCGCCGAGCCTCGTTGGCCGAGATGGAACGTGGAACCGAGGCGAGGAGTGGGGAGCAGAACAGCCTCCCCACCGGCGCAGAACTAGCAGACCACCGCGCTTATACCTGTGGCATGTCAGTTTGAAATTTTCATGATCTGCCCATAAAACGCCAGTAAAGCTCTCAATCAAGCAGTTAGTATCTTTCAATCTGAAAGAAGGAGGAACGATGAGTGGAGAACGTACGCCCCCACCCCCGTCTCTGCCGAGGCGACGGTTCGGCAATCACATCCGCGACGCCCGGCACGCAGCGAACCTCAAGCAGCCGGATGTGGCCAAAGTGATGCGATGGAGTGTTCCGACTCAATCTCGGATCGAGCGTGGCTATCTCGGCACATTGAACGACCGAGACGTGCGAGACCTGTGTGCCGTCCTCGGTATCGAGGACGAAGAGGAAGTCGCGGCGCTGATCGGCATGCTCGAAGAGGCGACTGCGCAACCCAAGAAGTGGTGGCAGCAGCAGTACGGGGAAGTCATGCAAGAACGCTTCGACGTCTACGTGGGGCTCGAGTACGAAGCTCGCGCCATCGACATCTTCCGTTCCGAGCTCGTACCCGGATTGTTCCAGACCGCCGACTACGCACGGGCGCTGAACCACTTGTTCTTTCCACATGAATCCGAGGAACAACAAGCGCGCCGGATCGAGCTGAAGCTCAAGCGACAGGCAAGTCTGACCCGGAAGACCAAGCCTCTAGAAGCGACGATGGTTCTGGACGAAGCGATCTTGAGGAGGGTCGTCGGAAACGCGCGGATCATGGTGCCGCAGCTGCGGCACCTCGCCGACATGAGTACGCGAGACAACATCGACATCCGCGTGCTGCCGTTCAGTGCTGGATATCCCACGGGAACCGCAACAGGCGCGTTCTCGATACTTTCGTTCGAGCTCGACCCCTCTGTGGTGTACGTCGAGTCCTTCACAAGCAACATGTACCTTGAGGATGAGACGGACGTCGCGACGTACCAGACCGCGTCTACGATCATCCGCCGCTCCGCATTGGATGCGGCAGCGAGCAGGAGTCTGCTGCGACAGATGGCGAAGGAGTTTGCAAGGTGAGCGCCGATCTATCGGGGGCACAGTGGTTCAAAAGCAGCCACAGCGGAGGCCATGGCGATTGCGTCGAGGTCGCATTCTTCGGAGGGGGTGAGGTCGGCGTCCGCGACTCCAAAACCCCCGCTGGCCCGGCACTGGTGTTCACCCCCAGCGAGTGGGACGCCTTCACTGCTGGCGTCGCGGCGGGAGAATTGGACCGGCATTGACCGCCCAGACGGGCCTATCGACCCTGGTCACCGGTATCTAGCTGGACTTTTCCCACCCCGCGCGTAGCTTCTGCTACAGTCTCGATTGGCACATCTGCCTCTGCCGATGTAGTTCAATGGTAGAACTTCTGCTTCCCAAGCAGACAGCGCGGGTTCGATTCCCGTCATCGGCTCCACCACAAACCCGCTCTGGCCAGGGCGGGTTTTGTTTTGAGATGGGATGGTCAGCGCAGCGAACTCTCCTGTCCGAGCGTTGGGGCCGGGTGCGGGGCTGATGCTCTTTGGAGGGCTTGCCGGGGATCAACGGAGCCGGTTCGACGCCCTGCTTCGGGCACGAAAAAGCCGCTGCGATCCGATTCTGAGGTCGGGTCGTCAGCGGCGGTTTTCGAGTCTGTGTACCCGAGCTGGGGGTCTAGCTGCTCATGGCCGAAGTTGCTGGCTACTGCTCGGCCCAGAACTGGTTGAGCCGGGCCACCGCCTCAGCCTTGGTCATGTTCTCGATCTCCTCTGGCACGAGATGCACCAAACGCGTTAGTTTCTCGACAACACCGAGTGGGATGGGCTCCTTGTCCGGGATCGCGACCGTGGCCGATGCGCGTCCTGGCCGCTTCCGGTCGTTCACGCAGGCCCAGAACTGTTCCTCGCTGACCTCGAGCTGTTCTTTGAGGATCAGATTCCACATTCTGGCCCCATAGTCGGTGTTGTCCGCAGGCCGCGAGATGCGGGTGCGCAGGACGCGCCCGTCCGGGAGTGGCAGCTCCAACGTGATGTGGTGATCGACTGCGCCGCCTCTGGCGTTGCGGACGACCGTCCATTCATCGTTGGAGCAGAATGTCTCGTGGGCCTTCTTTGTGCCCGGAGGATACCGGGTCACTGCTCGGCCGCTATCAACCATTCTCTGAGTTGTTCATCGGTGGATAGTTCCACGAACTGCACGAAGTCGACGTTGCCGCGATGATTGATCGCAGCGTGGAGGTGATCCTGCCAGTCGCTGGCATATTCGCGCATGGCTTCGATGAGCGCATCGAGTGCGGCGTCCAGTTCGGGTTCTTCCACTGCCAGCGGAAGGCCTGGAAGGTAGGCGACCCAATTGCCGCTTTCGCGCACGACTTGCGGTTCGTGAGGACGAATGATGTGGGCCAAGAGGAACCGCAGTCGGCCTACTTCCACTAGCGCGGAGTCCTTGCCTTTGCGTGAGACGACAGCGACGTTTCCATTTTCGGCAGTGGTCAGCATCTGACTGAAATGTTCTCGAGCGTTGTGCATGGAGTCATACCGTGTGACTGACGTGATTCGTTCCATGGTCGCCATCGGTCCCTCTATCTCTTCCGGCACGGCCATATGTACATCGTGTACATCATGTACACGTCACAGGCGACACGCCAAATGTGACACGCGACACAACCAACTAGTCCCCTGGCCGCGAAGTCGCGCGCGCCACGCCCGCGTGCAAGAAACGGTCGACCGGCACTACGCCCGGTTGCAGACGTCGGGCCGAACCAGGACCCTTTTTTTGCACCCACTCAACGAGGCGCCAGGCGGTAGAGGGACGTCACCTCCGCAGCTCGAGCGGTGTGCAGCGGTGAGGCCGGGTCGTGGGCTCGGCGGTGGGTGGGGCGCGTGTCCAGTCGGGCGATCACGCGGAGGTCGGCGGCGGTGACGCGGTCGAGTAGTTCGTCTCGGGTGCGTAGACCGAGGTGTTCGGGGAGGTCGGAGAGGATCAACCAGCCCTCCCTGCCGGGGCGTAGGTGGGCACGGAGGCCGGTGAGGAAAGCGTGCAGCATGGACGAGTTCTCGTCGTAGACGCCGGTTTCCAGAGCCGAGGTCGGCACGCCGGGGAGCCAGGGTGGGTTGCACACCACGAGGTCGGCCTTGCCGTCCGGGAAGAGCGCCGGGCCTCGCACGGCGACGGATGACAGGCCGATTCGGTCGAGATTGTCACGGGCGCAGGTCAGTGCCCGAACGTTGTTGTCGGTTGCGGTGATTCGCGTGCAGCCGCGGCGGGCCAGGACGGCGGCGAGAACGCCGGTGCCGGTGCCGAGGTCGTATGCGATGTCCGCCCGTGCGGGCAGTGGAGCGCCCGCGACAAGATCGATGTACTCACCGCGAACCGGGGAGAACACGCTGTAATGCGGATGGATGTGGTCGCCGAGGGCGGGCACGTACACGCCCTTCTCCCGCCACTGCGCCGCACCGATCACGCCGAGCAGTTCGCTGAGCGCGACCACCATGTGCCCTTGCGGCGCGCCGTACGCCTCGATACAGGCGCGCCTCACGTCCGGGGCGCGGCGTAAAGCCAGCGAATAGTCTTCTTCCAGCAGCACGAGCAACTTGCCGAGAATTTGCGCGCGGCGACGACGCGACGCACGATACCGCCGGAACGATTCGGCGGGATCGTCGCTGGTCGGAAGCTTCCGCTCCACCCGCCGCCCCATCGCGCGCAACAGTTGCCGCGCATTGTGGAAATCACCGCGCCACAGCAGGCCGGTTCCCGCTCCGGCCATCCGGCAGGCGGCGTCGGCGGTCGTCCGATCGTCCGCCACCACGATCGACTCGGGTGACGAGGCGGCACTTTCGGAATGCCAGCGAGCGGTGCGGGATGTGTTGTCTTCGGTCCAGGAAATGGTGGACACCGAGTACTCCTCGTAATCGAACGTGCAAGGGCACGACGAGCACTTCGACGCGGCGTCGCGAAAAAAACCGTGCGGCTAGCGCACAGGAATCACTCGAGATTGATCTACACCCGCGCCGAAGTGCGCGGGTAATCGCCGAGAACCATGCCGAGCGTCACGACCAGGACCTTTCCGAAGGAGACATCCGAGTCTCCCACAGCGTCGAGAGCCGGAGGAATCCGCCTCGTCAGTCGGCGAGCAATCGTACGGCCGTGCGGATCGCCGCTTCGAAGCTGTCGCGGTTGCGCGAGTGGTTGATGCCGGGCGGGGACGGTGACGCGCCGTGTACCAGCTGAATGTCCGGACCGGTCAACGCCATCTTCATCCAGGCGTGCTGAGCGGGACGGCCGAGCAGGACGACCACGCGCAATTCGGGAAGCAACTCGAGCATTCGGCGCGTGTACGGCTCGGCCCGGCCGAGTTCGAAGCGCGAGGGAGTGTCACCCTTGATCGGAAACGGGCAGGCGTTCCAGGCGGTACAGCGTCTCCGGTCGAGACCGTACGCGGCGCAGGTGCGGAAGAAGTTCGCCGCTCCCGCGTCGTCGTTGTCCCAGCTGAGGAAACGCCTGTCGTGCAACTCGGGACTCGCGTCGCCCTCGGGCGCTTTCAGCACGAACAACAACTCTGCCGCGACGCCGCCGAACAGTGGATCGATGTATGGCAGATTATCCAGACCGGTATCCGCTTCTATGCGATCGACCAACTGGTTGAGCGCCCGAACGTGTGGCAGCTCGATCGCGGCGGCAGCCCGGTCGCGACGAATTCGCCGCTCACGCAATGCTCTCGGATGATCGGGGACTTCCATGGGCCACCTCGGAGGACCGCTGACAGCGCTACGAGAGTCACCCTACGCGCCGGCCATCCGGTATCGGACGATTCCGTCCGTCAGGCCGCCCCGTTCGCCGTTTCGGCGTGCAGCCGGCGGAAACGGCTGCCGTGGAAGACGAGGGGGTCGACGTCGGTGCGGGTGGCGATGCGGTGGATACGAAGGATGACGACGGCGTGGTCGCCCGCCGGGACGTGCGCCTCCTGGACGCCCTCGATCCAGGCGGAAGCGCCGTCGATGAACACGGCGTCGCCCGAGCCGCGGTGCAACCGGATATCGCGGAAGCGGTCGCCGTCACGGGTGCCGAGCGAGCGGGCGGCGGCCTGCTGATCGGTGCCCAGCAGGCTCAGGCCGAGATGACTCGCGGCGGCGAGCTTGGGCCAGGTGGCCGAGGAGTTCTGCACGCAGAACGAGACCAGCGGCGGGTCGAGCGAGACGGGAACGAACGTGCTCACCGCGAGACCGTGTGGCACACCGTCGATTTCGGCGCAGACCGCGACGACGCCGCTGGGGAAGTTGGCGAACGCGCGACGCAGACCGGCTCCGTCTGCGGGGAATTCGAACAGGTCATGCATGATTCGCAGCCTTCGAGCTGTGGGCCAGTGCCTGGGCGACCGAACGCCACCGACCACTGTACCGGTCGATGACGCCGTCCTCGGCGAATGTGCGATCGGACAGGTAGAGCCCGGGCAGCGCCGCGGTGGCCCCGATCTCCACGAGCACGGGCTTCAGCAGCAGGTCGGGCGCCAGAGCGTGGGCCGGTCCGGCGCCGAGCATCAACGGCACCGCGAGCACGCCTTCGAGTCCCGTTCCGCCTTCGAATTGTTCGAGGAACAACTTCAGCAGACCGGTGTAGGTCGCCTTGAAGGTCGGGCTGGCGAAGACGACGAGTTCCGAGTCCGCCACGGTGCGCACCGCCTCGGCCACGGCCGGGTCACCCCAGCTGAGCAGGCCCGGACCGAACTCCACCAAGTCGATCACGGTGGGCTCCGCCTCCGGCCGCAACCCCTTCGCGACCAGCGTGGCCGCGGTGAGCGTGCGCGAAGCCGGTTTCGGGTTGCCGACGACGACAGTGACTGTCATTGCGTCTCCTCTCAGATCACGCCGTGCAGTGGCGGTGGTGCGTCGTGCAGCACGGCACGGCCGATGTGCTGGTATTTCCAGCGCACCGGGTCGTGCAGGGTGTGCGTGCGCGCGTTGCGCCAGAAGTGATGCAGGTTCAGATCCGCCGCGGCGCTGCGCGTTCCGCCGACCTCGAACAACGCGGCGGACACGTCGTTGGCGGCGCGGTCGGCGAGCACTTTGGCGGTCGCGACCGCCAGCGACGCCTCGGCGACGCGATCGGCGCTCGGATCGGTCCTGGTGGCCGCGTCCACCGTCCATCCGGCCGAAGCGAGGGTCGCCTCCGCGGCGGTGACCGCGACGGACAACTCACCGAAGCGCTGGACCAACAGCGGGTCGTCGACCGCGTTCGCGACCCCCGCCTCGAACCATGGACGACTCTTCGTGCGCACGAACTCCGTCGCCGCCGTGAGCGCGCCCCGGGCGATGCCGGTGTCGATGGCGGCGTGCAGCAGCTGGGCGAACGCGCCGTAACCGGTGGGCGCGCGCACCGCACCGGCACGGGGGATCACTTGATCGCGGTCGACCACCACGTCGTCGAAGGACACCGTTCCGCTGCCGGTTGTGCGCTGCCCGATCCCGTTCCAGTCGTCCACGACGCGCACGCCGGACATGTTCGCGGGCAGGTAGGCGATGTACTCGCCCGGATCCAGGCCGCTGTGTCCCTGTGGATCGTCCAGCCGGGTCAGCACCGCGAACAGGTCGGCGAACAGCGATCCGGTGCAGTAGTACTTCACGCCGTCCACGCGGAAGCGATCGCCGACGGGTCGCAACGTGGTCGATATCTCGGCTACCGTCGCGCCACCGCGCTCGGACTGCGCGTTGGCGATGCGCCCACCGTCGAGCACACGTCCGAAATACCGCTTCTGTTGCTGGTCCGTTCCCGCGAGCCGGAGCAGATTCAGATACACGAAGTGACTGTGCGGAATCTGCGCGATGTTGGGATCGGACGTGGCGAGAATCCGCGTCACTTCCGCGACCGCGCTCGGCGGAAGATCCGCGCCGCCGTGTGCGGCGGGCACCGTGATCGCGAGCAAGCCGCTGGCCGCCAGCCGATCGACCTCCGCGTACGGCAGCGCGCGGTCGCGGTCGCGCTGCGCGGCCCCCGTAGCGAAGTCGGCCGCGAGCCGCTGCGCGACGGCGAACGCCTGTGCCGCCGAGAGAATGCGATCGGCGGCGACCGCGGTCATCAGCTCACCGCCGCGACAGGTCGCTGCGCGGCTTCCAGCTCGCGCACCAGCGGGAGCACCTTCGCGCCGAAGTATTCGATCTCCTCCTGGAAGTGCAGGAAGCCGCCGAGGATCAAGTCGACGCCGAGCTGCTTGTAGGCGACGATCCGCTCGGCCACCTGCTCCGGCGTCCCGATCAGCTGAGTGCGGAAACCGTCGTTGTACTGCACCAGGTCGTCGAACGTGGAGTCGGCCCACATGCCCTTGCGGTCCTTGGTGGACGCGCCCGCCTGCTGCACCGCGTCCCGGAAGCCCTCCACCGCGGGCTTGTTGGCCTTCTCGATGATCTCGCGGAGGGTGTCGCGGGCCTCGGCCTCGGTATCGCGGGCGATGATGAAGCCGTTGAGGCCGAACTTCACCTCGCGGTCGTGGGCGCGGGCGACGCCGCGCAGGTCGTCGAGCTGTTCGGTGACGCCGTCGAAATCCTTGCCGTTGGAGAAGTACCAGTCGGCGTAGCGTCCGCCGTTGCGCCGGGCGGCCGTGGAGTTACCGCCTTGGAACAGTTCGGGATTCGGGCGCTCAGGCGTGTTCAGCGGCTTGGGCTTCAGGGCGAAGTCCCGGATACGATAGAAGTCACCGCCGTAGTCCACGTTGTCCTCGGTCCAGATCTTGCGGATCACTTCGAGGAATTCCGCGCTGCGCCGGTAGCGCTCGTCGTGCTCGAGCCAGGGCTCGCCGAGCGCGGTGAACTCACCGGCGAACCAGCCGGAGACGACGTTGATGGCGAACCGGCCGCCCGACAGGTGGTCGGCGGTCGCGCCGAACTTGGCGAGCACGGCCGGGTGCCACAGCCCGGGATGCACGGCCGCGATGACCTTCAATCGTTCGGTGGCACCGAGCAGCGCGAGGCTGAACGAGGTCGACTCGTGCTGGAACTCCGCGCCGTAGGAGGCGGTGTAGCGCACCTGGGACAGCGCGTAGTCGAAGCCGTTGTTCTCCGCGGTCTGCGCGAGCTTCTTGTTGTAGTCGAAATCCCAGCTGGTGCGCTGTTCGATATCGCTGGTGACCAGTCCCCCGCTGACGTTGGGCACCCAGTAGGCGAACCGGATCTGTTCGGCGATCTGCTCCGTTGTCATAGCTGCTCCATGGTTTTCGGGGGTAGCCGTCGGATCGGAGGCCGGACGCCACGAATGCGTCCGGCGCTCCTTCCACTCCAGCACCGGCCCCCGATCGGGACGAGAGTTCGAATCCGTGCGATCAGATCAGGCGTCGGCGAGCGCGGGCGCGTAGCTCGACCTGGAGAACGTGCCCGCGGGTGCGAACCTGCCCAGCAGCTCGGCGGCGTCCACACCGGTGACCCGCGTGATGAACTCGTTGGCCGCTTCCGGCGAGTCGACGGGCAGGAACGGCTGCGGGCGATGCAGCAAGCCGACCAGCGCCGAGGCGAACGCCGGGTCGACGGCCGCCGCGGCGAAGAACGCGTTGCCGATGTCGGCCAGCTCGGGATCGCTGAGGAACAGCCTGGTCACTTTGTTGGCCGCGTCGGCGCGGGCGGCCAGGAACGCCGTGTACTGACCTGCGATCCACGCCTCGTCGAACGGTCCCTCGTGCACGGCGGCGGCCGCGACCAGCCGCTGCGCCTGGATCAGTCCGCTCTGCGCGCCCTGCCCGGCGATCGGGTCGTAGGCGATGGCGGTGTCACCGAGCGCGGCGACCGCGTGTCCGCCGGCCGTGCGCCCCACACCGGACCGCACGACCGGACGCACCGCGCCCTTCAGCCACGAGTGCGGGTCCTCCGGAATGGTCCGGGTGGCCAGCACTTCCGGCAGATCCCAGTCGATGTAGTCGCGGTAGAGGTCCTGCACGATGCGGTGCGCCGATTCGGCGGAGTCCGCGGCGGCGAAACGCTTCTCCCAGTCGCTGCCGGGACGTGCCCAACCCAGGAACGCCCAGCTGGGGCCGACGTCCTTGTGCAGGTACGGACCCCACCACCCTTCGCCCTGCTCGGCGAGGATGGAGAAGCCGCTGTGCGCGCCGCCTGCGACGCTGCGATGGGCGAAAACGCTCTCGTCGTGACCGATGCCGGTCACCGTGACGGTGAGCAGCGAGCGCTGCGGGGCGTCGTAAGGGGTGCGCTGCGCGTCGACCGGGAACAGGTCCGACAGACCGCCGCGCCCGGTCGCGACCAAGGTGAGGTCGTTGGCCGCGGCGATGCCGTCGAGCGTCTCCGGCGTCACCTGCTCGACCAGGAACCGGCCGCCGCGCTCGAGAAACGCGGTGAGCCGCTCGTCGGACTTGAGCCGGGTGTCGACCGCGACGCCGACGTATCCGTCGAAATGGCCGTCGAACTGGATCAATTCGGCCCGTTCGGGTCCCGCGATGCGCACGCTCAGGCCGGTGTGGCGGGGCGCCCGCGCGGTGTAGCTGTCCAATCCGAGGGCGGCCTCGGCTTGCTGGGTCTCGCCGAATTCCAGCGCGGTGCCGGTGGCGGGCACGCCGTCACGCAAGGCTCGCTGATCACGCTCGCTGTAGAGGGTGACGTCGAAACCGGCGTCGAGAAGTCCTAGCGCCGCAGTGACGCCGGTCTGTCCGGCGCCGATAACCGCGGCCGAACGAGTGGAACGGGATACGGATTGCTGCGATGTCATGCAGGGATGATGCTGTGCCCGCACGGCGTTGCGAGAGTGTTGCGATCACCGAGAATCAATGGGCAGACAGCGCTTTCCGAGCGCGTACCATTCGGGCCATGTCGTTCGTCGTCGCCGAATTGACCGGAGACCGCACCGAGCAGTACCGTCGGCTCGCCGCGCAGGCCGAAGCGCTGGTCGAGGGCGAAACGGATCGTATCGCCAACGCCGCCAACCTCTCCGCGCTGGTGTTCCATGCGCTGCCCGATGTGAATTGGGTGGGTTTCTATTTCTACGACGGACGCGAACTGGTCGTCGGCCCGTTTCAGGGCAAGCCCGCGTGCGTACGCATCGCGCTCGGAAAAGGCGTGTGCGGCACTGCGGCGCAGACCGGACAGACTCAGTTGGTGCCGGATGTGCACGCGTTCGACGGCCATATCGCCTGTGATGCCGACACGCGTTCGGAAATAGTGGTGCCCTTGGTGCGGGACGGAGTACTCGTCGGGGTGCTCGACCTCGACAGTCCGCGCCCCGGGCGTTTCGACGAAGTCGATCGTGCGGGATTGGAAGCGGTAGCCGAAATATTCCTCGCCGCGATCTGATCGCCTCGCGGGCAAAGACCCGCCGGGCGGCGCCGAGCAGGGTTTCCGGCGCCGCCCGACTACGTTACGGAAGCACGTCGGCCGCATCGGCGGGACCACCTCGCGGCGGCACCGCGGGCACCGGTAGTCGTACTGCGTGCCGTAGCGCACTGCCCCGGACAACGGCACCCCGATCTTCCACGACCAGACCGCCTCGACGTCGTCGTGCGAGGGGATCCTCGTCTGGGCGCGGGATGTGTGCGGGGGTCGCCGTAGTATCGGCCGAAAATCGGGCGGATATGGCTTGGCGGGCTGGTAGAGAACGTTTTCGTGTTCGGGGTCGGGTGGGTTGGGTTGGTGCTTGGGCTCGGCTGCCGATGAGGGTTTGGTTCGGCTTCTGGTAACGCGCCATCGCTGCTGGTCGGACCCTTGTCGTTGTTTTCCGCGCGAGTACTACCAGGACCCTTTACCGGCTCTCGAGGTGGGGTCGTACAGGGTTTAGCGGTCGGATAGCATGCTTCGAGGGCATGCAACGGAAGGTCACCGCAAAGGTTCGATTCATGTGGGCCAGACACCTGCTTCGCGAGGGCGCCCAGCGGATCGGTCGAAGTTTCGGAAGGTTCACCCAGGGACACAAATCCTTCTCCGATGACATGACCGGGGAACTTCGCTCGGGGCTCGACGAACTCGAGGCAAAGGACGCACAAGGCGGCGATCGGGTCGCTCGGTCGATGGGAGATACGGCCGGGTCCGAAGGGGGGCCGGGGAAACCCGAGACCCCGACGGTCGTCCGTCGTGTCTGCCCGGCCCCTCCTGACGAGCGAACTCTCGCGACGGCCAGGCAGGACTTGGACCGCAAACTACGCGAGCGGTTCGGAGACCGCGGCCCCACAGAGTTCGAGCTGGAGGACTTACGGGACGAGCCCTGGTCACGACTCGAGCAGTACGCTCACATTCATCGGAATATGGAGCAGTTGGCGTCCTCGCTCGGTCGAAGTCTCGACGATGTGCGGACGCAGATGAGAAACGAGTTGCGAACCGCCCTCGAAGGCCAACCGGTGGTGATCCGAGTGCCGACCGAGCGGGACTTGATCTCCATACTCGGTGAGGGCCATTACAAGCCGGTCTGGAACGACAGATGGCGCGAACACGACGAAAGCCAGTGGTTCGGCCGGGAATTCGTAGCCGGACGCTCCCCCGTCTACGGTTCTGTCGCCGTCGGGGGCGTGCGTCCTGCCGGACCTCTCCTGGATGGCTTAGGACCGGATTTCTTGACCAGGGAGTACGGCCGTTACCAGCTCTACCTGACGCCTGACGTTCGTGAACGCACCGCCTTCGTTGTCGGTGACTCGGGCGTACACAAGCCATACGCAATTCCGTCCCCGCTCACCGATCCCCTCGAATGGTCCTATCACGCCCGAGCGCGGTCTGCCGATCCCGTGCTGAGCGGCGTCGGCCGCGACTACGACGGTCAGCCGTTCAGATCGAGGCAGCATGTCGAAGCGCAGATCCTCGGCGACGTCACGACGCCGGATTTCGATCTTGTGGTGCTACCCGAAGCACCCGGCCCGCAGTTGCGCGCCGCCCTGCAAGGCTCGGGCGTCGATTGGCGGGTGGTGACCAATGAGACCATCGCCCGTGAAGGCACCCCGCTCGAACGAGCTTCGGCGATCCGACGGACCGCCGAAGACTTGCAATGGGCGCAAGAAGGAACCAACTCCGCCGTGTCCGAGGGCTCCAGGAACGCTTATTCGAGTCTGGAACAGACCCTCCGTGCGGATCTCGACCGGTTGCTGGCAGCACGTACAACATGAGCACAGCAACCCCCAGCTACAAAGGGTCGCGGTAGTAATCGCCGAAAAACAACATATGCTCGTTCTCCCTGGTCAGTGCGACCGCAAATACACGCCTAGGTGTATGAGGCCGTGACGTTGGTGACGCCGGTGTGGAGGCGGCTGGCTGGGGGCCGGTTTCCGGCGGCAGTGTGGGGTCGATGGTAGTTGTAGTGGATGTTCCAGATTCCGAGTGCGTCGGTGCGTTGGGTTTCGCTGGTCCATTCACGGGCGTAGAGGAATTCCTCGGCCAGGATGCGGTGGTAGCGCTCGACCTTGCCGTTGTGCCGCGGCGTGTAGGGGTTGATGCGCTGGTGGCGAGCGCCGAGCAGCACCTTGGAGAAATCGGCCGCCCGGTAGCAGGCGCCGTTGAGTTCCTAACGGATGTCAACTCAGTAGAGTCTTCTCGCTGCTGCGTTGTGTGGCTCGGTGCGTCGTGAGGTCGAAGCACCCGCTCGGCCGGTCGTGCGTCGCGTGACCCGGATTTCGGCAGGGAC
>NZ_VUOT01000033.1:0-67904 GCF_009829295.1 Nocardia sp. CY15 | reverse complement strand
CCCACATACAACTCACCCACCACACCCACCGGCACCCGCCCCAACCGAGCATCCAACACCACCAAAGCAGCATGCGACACCGGCGAACCGATAGACGGCACACCAGTCCCCGAAGACAATCCACCGGTGATCGTGGCATACACCGTCGTCTCCGTCGGACCATACGTATTCACCATCGGAAAACGCCCAGCCCACTCATCGACCAACCCCGCCGACAACACCTCACTACCCATCAACAACGACTCCACCCAATCCCAACCAACCGGCGACAACACCGCCAACGTCGACGGCGTCACATGAACATGAGTCACCCGCTGCCGGGCAATAAGCTCCGTCAACCCCACACCCGGCCGCGCCTGCTCCTCCGTAGGCGCGACCGCGGCGGCACCACACAACAACGCCGACCACATATTGATCACCGACGCATCGAAAACCAACGGAGCCAACTGCAAAACCCGACTCCCCCCATGAACAGCGAGACGCCGGATATGGGCAGCGACAAGATCTGCGATACCGACATGTGTGACGGCGACCCCCTTCGGGGTACCGGTGGTCCCCGAGGTATAGATGAGGTAGGCCACCTGCCGCGCGTCGGGGAACGGAAGATCGGTATCGGGCTGGGCATCGATGATCGGATCACAGATGTCGACAACCTTGCGATCGGCGCGATCGGCTGCTTGCAGGAGCGCTGATGCTCGGCTCACCAGTTCCGTCGTGGTGACGACTGCCGCCACACCGGCATCGCTGAGCACGAACCCGATCCGGTGATCGGGATAGGCGGAATCGACCGCAACGTACGCCGCACCGATCTTCGAGACGGCGAGCACCCCGATGAAACTGTGTGCGGTCCGTGGCAGCATCAGGCCTACGACATCTCCTGGGGCGATACCGTAGCCGACCAATCGGTGAGCCAATCGCGCCGACATTCGATCGAGTTCCCGGTACGTCCATGTCCGGTCGTCGAAGACTATCGCCACGTTGTTCGGTGTCCGTGCCGCCTGTGCGGCGAACAGTTCCGGTAGCGACCTGGCGCCGCCGACATCGACATGAAGCGCCGCGCAATTGCCGATTACGTCCAGTCGGCGCTGTTCGTGTTCGTCGAGGAGTTCGATCGCCCCGATCGGGATGCTCGGATCCGCGGCCATCCCGGCCAGCACCCGAAGGAATCGCGCCGCAATCGTGTCGATGGTCGCCGGATCGAACAGATCGCTGGCGTACTCGATGCGTGTGGCCCAGCCGCCGCGATCACCGTGATCATCGATGACGAACGACAAGTCGAGGCGAGAGGTCCTGGTGTATATCGGAATCGGGGTGGCCTGAACCTCGGCGAAGTCGAAACTGCTGACCGGGTTGTGCTGAAACACCAGCATCGTCTGGAACACGGGGTGCCGGGCCGCCGACCGACTGGGGTTGAGCTTTTCCACCAAGACGTCGAAGGGGGCGTCCTGATTCTCGTAGGCGCCCAGCGCTTTGCGCTTCACCTGGGCAAGGAGTTCCGAGGCGGGCATGTCCGGGGTGAGCGTCGCACGCAGTACCCAGGTGTTGACGAAGAAGCCGATAAGACCATCGGCAGCCTGATCGGAGCGCCCGGCGATGGGCGAGCCGATCACAATGTCCGTGCCGGCACCGAGCCGGTGCAGCAACACCAACAGGGCGGCTTGCAGCACCATCGGCGCCGACACACCCGCATCGCGAGCCATCCGGCGGATATCGCCCCGGAGACGGGAGTCCAGCACGAACGGTCTTGTACCACCGCGATACGACTCCGTGCCAGGCCGCGGCCGGTCGGTTGGCAACCCTGAATCTGTTGGGGCTCCGGCCAGTTCGGCCTGCCAGTACGCCAACTGGGTGGACAGGAGGCTGTTCGGATCCGTTGCCGAACCCAGTAGCCGCTGTTGCCAGAGGGTGTAGTCGGCGTACTGTACGGTCAGTGGCGCCCAATCGGGATCGTGGCCGTGGGCCCGTGCGCGATAGGCCGCAACCAGGTCCCGTATCAACGGCGTGGCCGACCAGCCATCGGCCGCAATATGGTGCAGCACCATCACCAGCACGTGCGCACTGTCATCTCGCCGAAGCACCCGTACGCGCAGCGGTATCTCGACAGCGAGATCGAACCGATGATGTACGACGGCTGAGGCCTCGTTCGATACGCGCCGATCGTCCCACCCACTCGCATCCAGCACGGTCCAGCCGAGCTCGACATGGTCGACGTCGATGATTCGCTGGTGCGGGGTCCCGTCCAGTTCGGGAAACACCGTGCGCAACGATTCGTGGCGAGCCACCACATCCAGAATTGCCACCCGCAGCGCGGGCACATTCAGCGTGCCGGTCAACGACCAGACAAAGGGAATGTTGTAGGTCGCCGATGGTCCCTCGAGCCGATGCAGGAACCACAGGCGACGCTGCGCGTAGGACAGTGGCAGAATTTTCGGGCGCGGCATCGGCGTGAGCGGAGGACGCGACTGCGGCCGGGCGTCGAGAGCACCCGCCAGTCCCGCTACCGTCGGTGTGTCGAAGATTGCCGAGACTGCCAGTTCCTTACCCAGCACTGCGCGGATCCGATTCATCAACCGTGTCGCCACCAGCGAATGGCCGCCGAGTTCGAAGAAGTCGTCGTCGATACCGACCTGTTCATGTCCGAGCACCTCGGCGAACAGTCGTGCCAGCTCTTCTTCCGCGGGGGTTTCAGGCGCGCGATACCGAATACTGGACTGGTATTTCGGCGCAGGAAGGGCTTGCCTGTCGATTTTTCCGTTGACTGTCACAGGAAGGTGATCGACGACGACGATCGCGGACGGCACCATGAACTCCGGCAATCGTTGCGCGAGGAAGCGACGTACTGCTGCCGCATCGACCGCACCGTCCTCGGCTCCGGCAGCTGACACAACGTAGCCGACCAGTCGTTTGTCACCAGGTCGGTCCTCGCGGGCCACCACGACCGCGCGGACTACTCCCGGATACGCGACCAGCTCCTTCTCGACCTCGCCTGGTTCGATGCGGAACCCGCGGATCTTCGTCTGGTCGTCGACGCGGCCCACGAATTCCAATTCCCCGGCCTGGTTCCAGCGCACCGAATCTCCGGTGCGATACAACCGGCCGCCGGATTCACCGAACGGATCAGCGACGAACCGCGCTGCGGTCAGGCCGGGCCGGTTCCAATATCCTTGGGCTATGCCGTAGCCCCCAACGTACAGCTCGCCGACCACCCCTACCGGTACCCGGCGTAAGGAAGCATCGAGCACCGCCAGTGCGACCCCTGGCGCCGGCGATCCGATCGATGGTGTACCCGATCCCACTGCCAATGGCTCGCTGATCGACACGTACACCGTTGTCTCGGTGGGACCGTACACGTTGACCATGATCCGGCCATTCGCGAACCGGTCGACCAAACTGGCGCTGCATGGCTCTCCGCCGACTACCAGCGTCATGTTCGCCAGCTGCTCCGGGGTCAACGCGGCGACAGTGGAGGCGGTGAGATGCGCGTGCGTGACTTTGTGCCGCGCGATCAACCGCGCCAGCTCGGGGCCTGGTTGCGCTTGTTGTTCGGTGGGCACGACCGCGGTGGCGCCGGTCAGCAACGCCGACCACATGTCGAGGACCGAGGCGTCGAAGACCAGCCGCGAGAATTGCAGAACCCTACTGTCGCCGTTGATATGCAGCCGCCGAGTGTGCGCTGTAATGATTTCACAGACGCCGGCATGCGGTACAGCGACCCCCTTGGGCTGCCCCGTAGTTCCGGACGTGTAGATCAGATAGGCCAGTTGCTGTGGTGCGGGGAAGGGCAGCGCGGCGCTAGGCCGGCGGTCGATCTCCGGATCGGACACCGTCACAAGGGGAACATCCCGGTCGATCGGCCGCAGTAGCGATGCGGTGCGGATCTCGAATTCCGCCGCGGTCACCACAGCGGTGACACCGGTGTCGCGCAGTACGAAGGCGATCCGGTGATCGGGGTATGCCGGGTCGACCGGCACGTAGGCGGCACCTGCTTTGAGTACCCCCAACACCGTCACGATCCAGTGCATCGAACGTGGCAACAGCACGCCGACCAGATGTCCGGGCAGCACCCCCTGCATGATCAAAAAGTGGGCCAAGCGAGACGACATGTCATCGATCTCGCGGTAACTCCACCTTTGATCCCCCGCCACCACCGCTCGGTTGTCCGGTGTTCGCGCGACCTGTGCGGCGAACAACTGGGGAAGCGAAACGAGACCTCCGCCGATGTCACGGGCGGCCGCTCCATTGCCGAACGTATCCAGCCGGATCAGCTCGGTTTCCGACAGCGAAGGTTCCGATTTCGGATTCATGACCTCGATGCCCCTTGCGCGAATATCGTCACTGCTACGGCTTGATGCCGACCAGGTCGAAATCCGTCCCCGACACCAACCTTGATTAGTCGGTGCAATGTAACCGTTGCTGACTCTGCGGCGGTTGCCAGCGTTCGGCGTGGGCAGGTCATCCGCGGTGCTACACCGTATCCGCCCGCGCCACTGTCAATTCGGTCGGATATTCCCTGATCGATTCGATCGGTTCGTTGTTGATTCGTTGCCAATGGCGTTGGCGCTCAACGCGAATAGCTCGTCGGTCCAGCACGATATCCCGACTGGATTCGGGTGGCAAGGTCGGTGTGCTCACTGCTGGGAAGCGGTCGGCGAGCTTGCGCTGCGCGATGTTAGCTGTAGCGTTGCCGACGCCGCGCGCTGATTTCTCAATATCGGGAAGTTCGGCGCACACGTCTCGGTGGGCCATCCGTCTAGCATTCGAAGCCCGTGCGGTCACGGACGGGCGGTCTCGCGCGCAGGAAGTTCGGGGTCCGAAGCGGTCGGAGCATGATTCAAGAGGAGACCGAGCGTGGGAACAGCCCGCAGTGGGGAAGTGGTTCGCGGCGGCGCCGATCGGGACGGTCTCGGTGAGCCGGATACGCCGTCGACCGCGCTTCCGCTACGTCGGCTGCCATTGAAATGTGTTGTGGACTTGTCCATGTCGTATTGCGCCCAACCCGGATGATCCACGCGGGAAATCCAACACTCCGACGATCAGGAAAGCGGCCATGACTCGAAACCCCTCCCAGCGGCGCGCGTTCGACTACATGCGCGGCCACGTCACCTGCGCGGTTTTCGCCTCTCTGGGGATCATCGGTGTACTCGACGAACTCGCCGAACACGGGCTGCGCGCAGCCGACCTCGGCACGAACCGGTACCTCGCCGAGGCCACCCTGCGCTATCTGGCGCAGCGTGACATCGTCGCTCGCGGCGGCGGTGACCGCTATGTTCTCACCGAGGCCGGTCGTCAGCTGTACGCCGACCGCGGCTATCTGATGTGGCTGTCCGGCGGCTACGGCGATGCTCTGCACCATTTCGGCGACTTGTTGACCGGAAAGCGGACGTTCGGTTCGGATATCGATCGGGACGTGCGGTGGGTCGCGGTCGGCACAGCGCTGGTCGGGCAGCGGGATCTGCGGCCGGAGGTGATGGCGATCCTCGAGGAGATCTCCTTCGATTCGATCGCCGACATCGGCTGTGGCAATGCGCATTTTCTGATCGCGGCGTGCCAGGCCGGCGGAGGCCGCGGTGTGGGGGTGGATATCAGTCCGGCCGCGTGCGCCGAGGCGCAGCAGGAGGTGGCCAAGGCCGGGCTGGCCGACCGCATCACCATCCACGAGGGGGACGGAGCGAAGGCCGCCACGATTCCGCAACTGGAGTCGGTACAACTGGTCGTCACGTTCTTCTTCCTGCACGAGGTACTGGAGCACGGCTACGACGTGCTCGTGAACTACCTGCGCGGGCTTTGTGACCGATTGCCCTCGGGTGCGTACATGCTGACCGCCGAGGAGATCCCGCCCGCCACCGAACAGAACGTGCCGGAAGTACTGACCCCGGAGTACTCGCTGACCCAGGCGCTGATGGAGCAGTCGCTGCTCACCGAGGACGGTTGGCGAAAAGCGTTCGGCGAAGCGGGCTTCGACGTAGTGCGGATCGTGCAGCCCAACCTGCCGGACTGCCGGCTGATCCTGACCCGCAAGCCGACCTGACCAGGTGAACACGACGGCTGCGACGGCGAACTCGTGCGCCGGGTCGGTATCCGTCGAATCGTACGCAGCATTTGGCGCTCCGAGAGGATATGGGCACCCAACGTCTGAGGTGATCGGTGTATCGCTCTGTCTCCAGAGCAGTCGCCCCAGTGATAGCGATAGGTCGGTGAACTCGGGAAAGTGCAGAAGACCGTTCGTGCGGCAGAAGTAGATCTCGAGGGGTCGTGGTTGCGGTCGGGTCCCGGCCTATCTGTCGTCGCGGTATAGCCTGTCGTCGCTCGGGATGTTCTGATAAGCCAGGCCTGCCATGGCGCTGGTACTCAAATAGAGTAAGGAGCTGGCCACTGTTGTTCTGTAGATCTCGATAGCGCGATGAGCAGGTGTGTGGTTCGTGTCTACCGTGACATCGATTTCCGGGTAATTTCTGCGGACGGCGTCCGCGACCGCTGATAGTCGATCTGTAACGGCTGTGACGCTACGTACCGCTTCGTGATCCAAATCCTCGAAAAAAGGGATACCGTCTGTCACCAGGGAGACCTCGGGGTCGTTGACGATGACGTCGTAGACTTCGAATCGTGCACTGACGACGCACGACGTATCCAGGCGGGCGTCAGTGGTCCCGACACGGTCTGTCACGCCGGGAACGAATTCCATGGCTGTGTTCCGCTGCCGCGTCATTCGTCGGACGTTTATGGTGCGGGTGTCGATCCCCAGCACGACGCCGACTGGATGGAATCGCCTCTTCGGATCGAATGCGTCGGTCCCCCGCGGGATCATTCCGTACACGTGGGCGAGGTCTTCGTCGGCGAGGTAGACAGTGCCCTCGTGGCCATGGCTGGCCGGCCTGATGTGTCCGGTGATGCCAGAGAGTGGTTTTTCGGCGAACGCCTTCGGGAAGATCTCGGCGCAGTGGTTCAGTCGCGCACCGTGGTACAGACGGGGTGCCTCCAGGAATTCCGACGTGACAGGGACCTCCGCGTCTGCGACGCGGTCGGCCGCGGATTCGGATTCGGCGCGGCGGAACAGACGAGTGAGGTTTGTATCAGTGTGCTCCACGAGTTCGTGAAATTCGCGAAGCTCGTGTGCGGTCTCTCGGAGGGCGCGGCTCGACAGATCGCGAATGTCGCGCCCGACGACGGCAAGCCTTTGGACGATTTCGAACAAGGGTCGGCGTGGGCTCACAACGTCTCCACATGGCGGTTGGTCGATCGGACAGACTTCCCGGGCGGGATTCCTGCTTGCTGCCATTCCTCGTCTTGGGCATATGTTGAACTGTCAGCACGGAGAGTGCCAGGTGTGGGGCTTGCGATCCAGTTCGCTATCCCCTGAACCGGAGACGGGTGGGCTGGTGAGCGCAAGAATCCCGCATGCCCTCGGCTTCGGCAGGGCGAGCTACGGAAGATCGCGGAGGATCGGAGCTCAGGAGGCTCCGACGAAACGGCAACCTTCGAAGCTCGTGGGTGGGACTGGACGCATGTCGTTCCTCGGACCGGTGGCCGGGTCGACGAGATCCATTCGCGTGTAACGGATTTCGGACACCGCTGGGATTCGTCCGCACAGGACCTGGTCGATCCTCACGCGTGCTGGGCGGACGCGGATGCTTGTGATGACTCCGGCGGGATTCGCATGCTCGGCTTTCTCAGCATGGGGAATGCGGTTGCCCGGTTGGGCGAATTGCCTGGCTAGGCTGTGTGCCTTACGTAATCGTCGGCGGAGCTGGTCATCCTGGTGGCGGAGGTTGGGGCTGTTGGTCGCTGAGGATCAGGTTCGCGAGGCTCGGTTCGGACCGATGGATCACTTCATCCGTGACTCGAACGGTGTCGACATAGGGACTGGTACATGGTTCACCTGGAACGGCGTGCGGTCAGTGGCCGATACGCGGAACTCGGGCGGGCGGGGCGTGTACTTCGATGAAACGCTACGCGATGGGTTGCAAGCGCCGAATATCAGGAATCCCACTTTGGCGCAGAAGCTTTCTCTTGTGGACCACACCGTTGCTGTGGGCGTGGGCGCCGCCGATCTCGGTTTTCCCGGAGCCAGTAGTACGGCGGCGGAAGAGTGCATCGAGATCGCGAAGTATATCGATGCGAATGGATACGATTTGGCTCAGGGCTACGCTGGGCGTACACACGCCGACGACATCAGTGCCATCTGCGAGGTTTCGCAGGCTGCCGGCGTACCCGTGGACGCCTACGTATTCACTGGCGTCAGCCCCATTCGGCAGTACGTCGAAGATTGGGATATCTGTGCGATCGCACGCAATGTCCGCGATTCGGCACGGATGTGCCGCCGGGCGGGCGTGACGTTCGTGCTGGTCTTGGAGGACACCGTTCGGTGCCCGCCGCAACTGCTCCAGCAGATCTATGACGTCGCCATCGAGGTCGGTGTGCGCCGCGTATGCCTGTGCGACACCGTCGGCGCCGCGCTGCCGAGCGGTACCGAGGCGCTCATCAAATGGTCCACGCGATACTTCGCGGAACGCGGGCATGCGGCGGACTTCGAGTGGCATGGGCACAACGACCGCGGGCTCGCGTTGGCCAACTCGCTCACCGCGCTGTCGGCGGGATGTGTCCGGGTGCACGGCACGATCCTCGGTATCGGCGAGCGAACCGGCAATGCCTCGCTCGACCAGCTCATTCTGAACAGTCACCTCGACCAGGCCGGCGGCTACGATCTCATCGCCTTGCGGAAATACTGCGAGTACGCATCCGAGGTGCTGAATACCGCCATACCGAACAACTACCCGGCGATGGGCAGCGACGTCTTCAAGACCAGCGCAGGCGTTCACGCGGCCGCGATTCTCAAAGCCCACAGGAAGGGGGATCGGCTGCTCGAGGACACGGTGTACTCCAGCGTCCCGGCGAGTCATTTCGGACGTGCTCAAGAAGTGGTCATCGATGCCAGCTCAGGTGCCAGCAATGTGCGCTACTGGTTGGCCACGAACGGACTCGCCGACGACCGGGTGCTGATCGAGAAGATCCTCCAGCGAGCCAAGCGGAGCAGTACTCCTCTCACCGATGAATTGATAGGGCAGATCATTGCGACAACAGAGTGAGACCGGCGCGAGAACTTTCCGGCTACGCGGCAACGTGCTGTTCCTCACCGAGGATCCTGACCTGGTCGCGGCGCAGCTGTCCGGCCACTGCCCGCTCGGTCCCGCAGAACTTTTGCGCAAGCCGTTGTGCGACAATATCTCGACTGACGAAGTTATTCCCGGCTGGTGTTGTTATTGGTATGACAAGCAACTCGGCGATTTCGTCTATCTCGGGTTGCGTGGGCGCAGCGTAACGCAAGGAGCGGTCAGCGCGTTCGGCCCGCAGATCGTCGTCAGCGGAACGGCCAAGGGCTGCGGGTCGTCTCGTGAACATGCCGCGCTCGCGGAGAAATACGCGGGCGTAGAGTTGGTCTTCGCGCGCTCGTTCGAGCGCATCTACGAGCAGAACTGCCGCAATATCGGCATCGTCACCTGCACAGATTTCGGACTGCTCGACGCGCTCATCGCCGGCGACGAGCTGCCGCTCGAGCTGTTCACCGCCGGTGCGAACGGCATCGAACGCGCCATCATCGATCTCGGCGGGCTGTTCGGCTTCAACCGGTCGAGCGCTGCGGCGGGCAGTACGCCGGTGCTGCCGCGGTTCACCGCGCCGCGTCCACTCAACGTGGTCGAAAAGGTGCTGCAAAGCAAGCTTTCGGCACGCAATCACCGTCCGCCGGACGGTGTGGTCGCAGTCGGTGAGTCGTATTTCGTGCAGACCGATGTCCGTTTCAGTCACGAGTACGTGACGCCGATGGCGGCGGAGATGTTCACCCTGGAATTCGGCGCGGCGGCAAACCCGCTGGAGCCGGCCACCTGCTACTACTTCCAGGACCATCTCTCCCTCGCCGAATCCGTGCTGAGCCGACGCGACAACGGCAAGGATCTGATCGGGCGGGTCAACAATCTGCGCAAGCGGCAGAAGGAGTTCGCCAGGAAGAGCCAGGGCAATTTCATCGGCCCAGGGCATTCCGGTGGCAGTCGTGCCATCTGCCACAACTACATCATGGAACATGTCGCAGAGCCCGGCGACGTGATCATCGGTACGGACAGTCATACCTGTACGGCCGGAGCCATCGGCGCGTTCGCTTTCGGCGTCGGCGCGACGGACATGGCCAACGCGTGGTACACCCGGGAGATTCTGGTCAAGGTGCCCGCGGTGATCAGGGTCGAATTGCGGCAGCAGTTGCGGCCTGGGGTGTGTGCGAAGGACGTCATGCTCTCACTGCTCCCGCATCCACAGATCCGCGGCAGCCGAACACTGGGAAAGGTACTGCTGTTCAGCGGCGAAGGCGTCGCGGGACTGAACATCGACGAACGAGCGACGTTGTGCAACATGGCCGTCGAAGCCGGTGCGATGACCGCGATGGTCGAGCCGGATAGCCGGACGCGCGAATACCTGGCCGGACGGCCGGGGCGACGCCGGGGTGACCGAAGCGGGGTCGTCGTCTCCGATGTCGACGCGAGCTATGACGCGGTCGTGGAACTCGCGCTCGACGCCATCGAGCCGATGGTGGCGCTGCCCGGTGACCCGCGCAACTCGGTGCCCCTGTCCTCGATTCACGATGTGGTGCCCGTGGACAAGGTCTACGGCGGCTCCTGCACCGGCGGGAAGGCACACGACATGGACATGTACGCGAGTGTTTTCGCACTGGCACGCGAGCGCGGCGCATCCGTGCCCGATGGAGTCCAGGCGTTCATCCAGTTCGGTAGTGAGGACGTCATGCGCTACGCGACGGACCGCGGGTATGTCGAGCTGTTCGCCGACATCGGGGTGACCGTGTTGCCGCCCTCGTGCGGTGCCTGTATCAACGCCGGCCCGGGGGTGTCGGAAAGCCCTGCCGAGGTCACCGTGAGTGCCCAGAACCGGAACTTTCCCGGACGCTCTGGACCTGGCCAGGTGTATCTCGCATCACCCTATGTCGTCGCCGCCACGGCGATAGCCGGGCGGCTCAGTTCCGTCGAAGCCATGCTTCGCGAAGTGGGAGAGAACCGATGAGGCTCGCGGTGATCCCGGGCGACGGGATCGGTCGCGAGGTCGTCCACGCGGTGCTGCCGGTGCTGGCCCTGCTCAACGACACCTGCGATGCGGGGATCGAGCACGACATATTCGGTTGGGGCGCCGACGAATGGCTCGCGACGGGGGTGGGATTGCCGGACGGCGCGCTGGACTCGCTCGCCGAGGAGTATCAAGCGATACTCCTCGGTGCATTGGGAGATCCGCGGATTCCGGACATGGCCCATGGTCGCAGCATCCTGCTCGGATTACGGCGTGGCCTGGATCTCTATGTGAACTACCGCCCGCTCGACTTACCCACCGGCCGGATCGATCTGTTCCGCGAGAACACGCAGGGGCTCTACGCCGGAGTCGGCGGAACGATCGCGCGCCGCGGCTCGGTCAGCGTCGCTATCGATGAATGCGTATACACCCGAGAGACAGTGGAGAAGTTCGTCCGATTCGGACTGCGGCGACTCGCCGATACCGGACGCACGAAGGTTACCTTGGTGCACAAATCGAACGCCGTGCCGAACACCGGACGCCTCTGGCAAGAGGTCTTCGAAACCGAAGTGGCGGGTTTCCCGCAGCTCGCGGCCGAACAAGAATACGTCGACTCGTTCTGTTACCACCTGGTGCGCGATCCGTCGTCGTACGAGGGCGTGCTGGCCCCGAATCTCTTCGGCGACATCATCAGCGACATCGGCGCCGCTCTGATGGGCGGATTAGGTCTCGCCGCGAGCGCGAGTATCTGCCCCGAGACCGGCTGCGCGTTGTTCGAGCCCGTACACGGCAGTGCGCCGAACATAGCCGGTAAGGGAATCGCCAACCCGTCCGCGGCGGCGATGTCACTCGCCATGGCCCTGGACCATATGGGGTACGGCGAACAAGCTGCGCTCCTGCGTGATTCGATCCGTGAGGTCGCGGCCAGCGAATTGGCGACTCCGGACATCGGCGGGTGTGGCACCACAGTGGGATTCATGACCGAGGTCATCGATCGGCTCGGCGCACGAATCATCGAAGACAACGTCGACCGGGCAGGCAATCCCGCCGCCACCTCTTGATTCGAGGGTACATGCGCAGTCGTATCGCTCCCGCCACGGGAGCCGGCCAGGCGGGGCCTGGCTCGAGTTCCATCGTGCGCGACTCGCTCGCACTGACCTCACGCCAGGACGTGATCTCATTCGCCGGCGGGCTCCCGGCGCCCGAACTGTTCGACGTCGAAGGCATCAGGTCCGCCTACGAGCGAGTCTTGCGTGAATCCAGTTCACGCGTCCTGCAATACTCGGTGACCGACGGCGATCCGGCCCTGCGCGACGCGATCGCACTGTTGCTCGCCCGCGCCGAACTCCCGACGGTCGCCGACGATCTGCTGGTGACCACGGGAGCCCAGCAAGCCCTCTATGTGCTGGCGGCCACGTTGCTCGAGCCCGCCGATATCGTTCTCGTCGAGAACCCCACCTACGTGGCCGCGCTACAGGTCTTCAGCGCGGTGCGCGCCCGCGTCATCCCGGTGCCCACCGACGGCGACGGCATGGTGATCGAAGCCCTGCGCGAACTCGTCGCCGAACATCGACCCCGAATGGTCTATTTGGTGCCGACCTTCCAGAACCCCACCGGTCACACCTTGCCTGCGGACCGACGCGCCGCCGTTTCGCGGATCGCCGCCGAATGCGACATGTGGATCGTCGAGGATGATCCGTACGGAGAGTTACGGTTTCGCGGTGAACGGTTGCCCCTGATCGCTTCCTACGCGGATTCCGCCGACCGGACCATCCTGCTGGGCAGCCTGTCCAAGCTCCTCGCTCCCGGAATGCGACTGGGCTGGATGCGCGCGCCCGCTACGGTGCGCACCGCATGCGCGGTCGTCAAACAGGCGGTCGACCTGCACAGCTCGACGATCGACCAGGCAGCCGCAGCGGCCTACCTCGCGGCGAGCGACCTGGACGGGCGAATCACCCGCGCCCGTGCCCTGTACGGCGAACGCTGCGACGCGTTGCTGGACGCGCTCTCGCGAGCACTCCCGCACGGCAGCAGCTGGAGCCGTCCGAACGGCGGAATGTTCGTGTGGGTTCGGTTGCCCGGCGGTGTCGACACCACCGCGTTGCTGCCCGCCGCCCTGGCTCAGCGGGTCGCCTACGTGCCGGGAGCACCGTTCTTCGCCGGTGTCGCCGACCCGTCGACGCTGCGCATGTCCTTCAGCGCACACAGCCCCGCTGAGATTCGCGAAGGTGTCCAGCGCCTGGCCGCTGTGTTGGACGAGACCTAGTTGTAGCGCCGACAGTCATAGGAATGCGCCGAGGATTCGGGCCGGATCATCGACGGAGATCGAATCAATTCTCCGGTGCGACTCCATGCCCGAAACCCGGCGCCAGAATCTTGTGCTCGATGAACGCGCTCAGCCGCGCAATCCCGCGCCGGATGTCCGCCACGTCGAGGTAGCTACAGGACAAACGCAGCCGGTGGCTGCCGGTGCCGTCCAGGTAGAACTGGTCCATCGGAGTCCACAACACGCCGTACTCGGAGGCTGATATCTCCAAGAGCGCAAGGTCTGCCGGCACGGGGAGCCGCATGACGACGAAGAAGCCGCCGACCGGTCGATTCCATTCGATCTCAGGCCAGTTTTTCGACCCGGCATCGAGCGCGGTCAACAGGCAGTCCAGGTTGCGCTGGTAGCGTGCGGCTTTGAGGCGGTTCTGCTGGGTGAAAGTGCCGCCGTCCGCCATCAGCATCCCACCGACGACCGCCTGTGCGAGCGGGGCGGTGTTCACAGTGACCATGCTTTTCAACGCGGCGATCTCATCGGCGAGCGACCCACCATCGTCTACCTCCTGACCTGCGATCACATATCCGACGCGAGCGCCAGGGAAACAGGTCTTGGCGAAAGTGCCGACGTGGATCACGCGTTCGTGGGTGTCCAAGGCTTTCAGCGACGGCAGCACCTGGTGACCGAGCGCGGTGAATCCGTACGGATTGTCCTCCAGGATGAGGAAGTCGGCGTGCTCGGCGAGTTCGATCAGCCGATGCCTGGTGGACACCGGCATCCGGCTGCCGCCTGGGTTCGCGAAGTCCGGCGCTGTGTAGCACACCCGTATGGGCTGCCTGGCCTGTGCCGCGATAGAGCACGTGTCGGCAAGTCGGTCGATATCGATGCCGTTCGATGATTCGGGTATCGGAACGACAGGGATGTCCAGCAGCCGCGCCGCACCGACGATGCCGGGATAGCAGGGATTGGCGACCGCGACGGCGCCCCGCGTCGACGGAGTGAACAGCGCGCGCAGCACCAGGAATAACGCCTCCTGCGCGCCGACAGTGATCACGATCTCGGACGGTCCGGCCGTGATTCCTTCGTCACGGCGCAAGGTCTCGGCCACGATGTCGTTGATGATGCCGCGGCTCGGGCCGTATTCGAACAGCAGCCGCCGGGCTCGTTCGTTGCTATAGCCCTTGTCCTGCCTCAGATGGGCGAGGAAGCGTTCTATATAGCTGTGGGGATCGAGAGTGGTGAAGAACTCGGGGTGCGGGGCGCCCGGAGCGAACGAGATGGCCTCGGGGTACCGCGACATGATCTCGTTGAGAAAGCTCACCGAGCCGAGAACGGGATCGGCGAGCGACCCGTGCAGCGTGCTACGTGCCAACCGCACGGTTGCCTCCCACTTGTTTTCGCCGACGTGATTCCTGCCAGCGTCGCTCGACGTTGCCGAGCACATCGGGGCTGTACATGCGCTCCGCCTGCACTATCGCGAATTCGGCCAGGTACCATCGGTAGAGGTCGACAGGCTCTTCCGCGAGGATCAACATTCGCCGATTGGCGACTACGGCAGGCTGTGACAATTCCGCTACCGCAGCCGTGATCGCAGCGTCCATTTCCTCCGCCGGGACCACCTCGTCGCAGATCAGCTCGGCTGCTCGGTCGGTCGCCGCTATCCGCAAGCCGCTCAGAATGATTCGCCGGGACATTCGGCTTCCGACCGCTCTCGACAGGCGAAGGTTGGCGAGGCCGGGAACGATGCCCTCCTCGGCGGCCGGGAGACTGAAGAACGCGCCTTCCTCTGCGATCACCCGATCCAGTACCAGGAGCAACTGCATGCCGCCACCGATGGCGAAGGCGTCGACGGCACCGATCCACGGTTTCTCCGGCTGCCTGGCCACCACCGGGGCGGCGCGGGCATCGGTGAACAAGCCGCGCATGATCTTGTTGATGAAGCCGAGTTCCCGACCGAGCAGGAATTCCACGAACGAGATCCTGCCGTTGCGCAGGTCGGTGAGATTCATGCCCGCGCTGAAGACTCGTTTGCCTTGATATCGCGGGGAGCCGCTCGGGCCGCCGCGTAGGACGCCGACGCGCACCTCGTCGTCGAGCAGCGCGAGGTCCACCGCTGTTTCAGTGTCGGTCACGAGCTGATCGTTCTCGGCGTTGAGCGGGTGACCATCACGAAATGTCAGGTAAGCGGCGTGCCCGACCCGTTCGACCGCGACCGAGGACAACTCGATCTTGCCGGTGCGGCGAAAAATGTCGAGTACTTCGATCGCCGGTGCGGTCGGCATCCTCATCGCGTCGATCAGGTGGGAGCCCGAACGGGGGGATCGCAGTATCGCCGCGCAGAAGATCGCCTGGTCGATCTCGCGCCCATCGCGTTCGGCCTGAATGCGGCCGCGTTCGTCGGCGATGCTCGTCGCGGTCGGCACCAGGCCTGGGAAGCGTTCTGCTGCGGCGTGAACCAGTTCCGGCAGGCGTCGATGACGGGCGAGGCCGCTGGTCAGCACGCTGTATACCGCGTCCGCGTGCCTGGCCAGGAACGCTCGGCGCGCCGTCCTGGCCGCGGCGAAGGCCTGATCCACCGAACGTTGCGCACCGGCGTCGCGATCGATTCTCGAGGGGTAGCGTGCGACTACGTCCTCGCAGCGTGCGGTGTACTTCGCCAGACTTGTCGCATCGAGGTCCAGGTCACCGACGAAGTCGGGACCGGCTTGCGGGTCAATCATTGTGACGCCTCAGCTCGCGGTCACAGGCAGCCAGATGCACACCGAGCGCATCGTCGAATTCGGCGGAGACGGCTTCGTTGAGCAATTGCCTGTGTACCGCTAGCGCGGACCTGGAAAGCCGACGCGCGCCCAGTATCACGCGCTCGGCGACTGCCTCGGGCTCGGGAGTCAGCTCGTCGAGCAGACCGAGTTCGACGGCTTCGTTCGCGCTGAGTGTTCCGCCGCGAACCACGAGTCGTCGGACATGGCCCGCGCCTGCCTGTCGCACCAGACGGTAGAGCCCCATACCCGGCCACACGTGCCCGTCATCGGCTGTGAACGTCAATCGAGCCTCGGGTGTGCCGATCCGATAGTCGGTGGCGAGCAGGATATCCGAACCGGGGCCGCTGCACATAGATTTTGTGACCACCACGCTCAGCGCATTCGATTGCTCGAGCCGTCGGACGGCTCGCTCCCACCGCCGGACCTCCTCGACACTTGCCGGGAGAGGAACGGGCAGCCGCGTCGGTGCCGGATCATCGAGGATGAAGAGCACCGTGGCCAAGTGTGCCTCGGCAGCGAGCCGGTCGGAAGCGGCGACCAGTTGCGCGGTGAGCTCGCCTAGCGGTTTCGTCTGGTCGACTGGAATCGTCAACGTCGTCGCGCTGAACGCTGTTGCCACGCCATTTTCCTCGAGAGATCGAATTACGTCCACCCGGTGCCCTTCGGTCTTCGTCCGTCACCACTGAATCAGAGCCATCTCGATCGAGGTCCCAGGACCCATCGTCATCAACACACCGAACTCGTCGGCGGTCGCGGTGTTCTCATTGCATAATTTTTCGAGCGAAAACAGAAACGATCCGCTCGACAGATTGCCGTGGTCGCGTAGGACGCCGGTGGTATGTCGCAGGTCGAACCGGCTGAGTCCCAGGTTCAGTCGGATCGAGTCGATGACCTTCTTACCGCCGGAGTGCACGATCCAGTGCGTGATGTCGGAGCGACGTAGGGCGAATTCAGTGAGCAGCCGATCCACGCTCGGTTCCGCGTGCGCGCCGATCACGTAGGGGATGTCCGGATCCAGGTAGAAACTGAACTTTCCGTGACTGTCGTCCCAGTCGTAGCGCATCGCGTGGATCGCCTCGGGAATCATCGTGCTGGAGAATCCGAGAATCGAGGGTGCTGAGTTGTTTTCCTGGGTCGGTCGGGCAATGACGGCGACGGCGGCGGCGCCATCGCCGAAGAGGCTGTTGACGACGGCGGACCGCAACGTGCCGTCGTGCAGGTAGGCGGCGGACGATACCTCCACGCAGACCATCACCGCCAGCTCACCGGGATGGGCTCGGGCCCAGGCGGATACCGAGGCGAGTGCGTTGAGGCCGGCGTTGCAGCCCATGCCGACCACGTCCAGTCGGTGGCAGTGGCGATCGATGGGCAGATCGTGGACAAGCCAGGCCGCTAAACCTGGGGTGAGAAAGCCGGTGCTGGTCACACAGCACAGGTGCCGGATGTCCTCCGCTGCCGCGCCGACCTTTTGCAGGCAGGCCAGGAGTGCGTGACGCCCCAACTCGGTACCGGCTGTTCGATGCTTCTCGAGTAGCTGGCGCTGAGTCTCCTCGGTAAAGCCGCCATCGGTATGCGTCGGCGGCAAGGTTAAATTTCGTCGTTCGATCGCGCCGTTGAGAAACAGAGAACGCACACGTGAGTCGGTGATGCCGAAGCTGTCGAGCAATTCTTGTTGAGAGTAGGATGTGGGCGGAACCGCTGTTCCGACGCCGAAAATTCGCGCAGACGGACTCACCGATTCACGCTCCCTGCCCGTTGCGCGAGGTCCACTGTGTATAACATCCATTCCCCTGAATCACACCTCGGACCCGGCCGGAATCAGCCGATAGTCGCTCGGGCAGCGTAGCCCGATCGGGCAATTCGGGGCGGCGTGGTCTGCCCACTGTTGGGACGCTCGATCGGGCCGGGTCCGGCCGCGGATCGGTGAACTCGGGTCAGGGATGGTCTTGATGGTCGTCCGGCAGCGCTTCTTGCCAGCGTGGCTCGCGCTTCTCGCGAAACGCGAGTCGGCCTTCGATCGGATCCTGGCTGGCCGCGCGGCGTTCTTCCCAGCGGTAACGGGTGGCGAACGCGGCCTCCAGGGGCCTGCCTTCGGCTCTTGTGGCAGCCTCCTTGATGGCGCGAACGGACAACGGCGAGCACCGCACGATATCCGCGATCCAGCCTGCGACGCAGGCATCGAGTTCATCCGGTGGCACAACGTCATTGATGAGTCCCAGCCCGAACGCGCGCGGTGCGGCGAGCGACCGACCGCTCATCAGCAGCCCCATCGCGGTATGCCACGGGAGCTGCCGGGACAGCCGGAATACGCCACCCGCACCTGGTACCAGGCCAAGGGTGGCTTCCGGCAGGCCGAACACTGCATCGGTGCTGGCCACGATGATGTCGCAAGCCAGGGCCAATTCGAAGCCGCCACCGAGGGCGTATCCGCGCACCTTGGCGATGATCGGTTTCGACAGCTCGAAGCGCTCGGTCAGGCGCGGCCAGCCCGGCTTACCGTAGCTGCCGAATGTGGTAGGTGTGTTCGCCCCCGACTCTTTCAAATCTTGTCCCACGGAAAAAGCGCGGTCGCCGGTGCCGGACAGGACGGCAACCCGAGTCTCGGGGTCCGCTTCGAAATCATTCCAGACCACGCTCAATTCTTCATGCATTTTCGAATTCATCGCGTTCAGGACTTCGGGTCTCTGCATAGTTATGTGCGCAACTCGGGAAGTTTTTCTGTAGCTGATGGTCTGGAAATCCATGGCGACATTATATTGCTCCCGCGTCGGTCGGCAACCTATGCGATACTCGGGCCATCGAGGTCGATCAGGTGCTGGTTGCGACGAGGCGGATCCGGTATCGGTATGTCGAACTGCCCGGCTCGCGGCTGATCGCCTCGACGGTTTCTGGGTATATCGCTTTTGTTGTACGCCGTAATCAGGCTTCGGTGGATATTCACATGAATGTACCCGAAGCTGCGACCGCAATCATTGCCGGAAGCGAAGCGTATGCAGCTTGAAGCCTTTGGCAACTGTGCGGAGCAGCGGAAATCCATGCACGTCACGAACGTTGCATTCCTGGCAGCCACAACCACCCGTACCTCCAGCCGTTCATGCGCTCACCCAGCTCGAGCGTCGGAAGCTGGGTGAACGTGGAAGAGTGGGAAAAACCAGTCCGCCACATCCCCGGTGATTGACCGGCGCCCGGTGGTGGGGGAGGGTGGAGCGATGGCGGGAGGCGAGCTGTGTCACGGGGTCGAACTGTCCAATCTCGATCAGCCGTTGTTCGACGAGGCCGGGGCGAGCAAACGGGATCTGGTGGACTATCTGGAGTTCGCCGGGGAACGGTTGCTGCGGGTGCTGCGCGGACGGCCGCTCTCGGTGGTGCGGGTGCGGCCGGGGCAGGAGCCGTTCATGCAGAAGAATCTCCCGAAGTACACGCCGGAGTGGGTGGCGCGGACGAAAGTCTGGGCGGAGAGCTCGCGGCGGGAGATCACTTACGCTCTCTGTGACGACTTGCGGACCCTGATCTGGTTCGGCAATCAGCGGGCGGTGGAATACCACCCGACTCTGTTCCTCGCGGAATCCGTGCCGGAACCCACACATCTCGTGCTCGATCTCGATCCCTCACCGGGGCAGACCTTCGCCGACGCCGTGGCAGGTGCCCGGCTGATCCGGGAAGCTCTGGCTGCGGACGGGTTGTCCGGGGCGGTGAAGACGAGTGGTTCCAAGGGTTTACATGTGTTCGTGCCGGTGGTCCCGGGGATGGATGTCGAGGACGCGGCCGCGGCGACGCGTGCCGTGGCGGCGCGAGCCGAGCGGATCGATCCGTCGGTCGGCACGACGGCGTTCATCCGGGAGGACCGTCACGGCAAGGTCTTTCTCGACGCCACCCGTGCGGGTGGTGCCACCGTGGCCGCCGCCTACAGTCCGCGTATCCGTCCGGGCGTCACTGTGTCGTTCCCGCTGCGCTGGTCGGACCTCGACGAGGTGACGCCGGCTGATTTCACTGTGCGGACCGTACCGGACCTGCTCGGCGACAACGATCCATGGCAGTCGGAGATGCCTGCCCCGCAGCAGCTTCCTCCGGATCTGGTCGAGGAGGGACACACGATCCCAGTGGCCCGGGTGCAGGCCATGCACGAGGGCAAACGACGTGCCAGGGCGCGGCGGAGCGAATGATCTGTGCGGGATCGAACGACGGTGCGCCCGCACCTGCCCGCGCGAACGCCGACGCCGGGCCGCTCACCCGACGCTGAGCTGACTGAGCGCCTTGGTGGTTCCGGCGCGCGAATATCACGCAAGGCAGATCAGGAACGCTGAAACGTTCACGGCGGGCGGGAGGATCAAAGGCAAGCATGGTGGGGCCGAGAATCCGGCCATGGCTTCGTGTCGTTGCTCCGTTGCCGGAGCGAGCACCGGTTCGGCCGTGGCGGTGCCCGAACCGATGGCGATCCCGAGGGCGAGCGCCAGGGCTGACGTCGTCGCACGCAACTTGGTCATAACGAGCCTCGCTGTCGTCGGTGCCGGGGTCTGTCCCCGGCGGATTGGCTGCTGATTGATACTTCGGCCGCCGGTTCTCGCTCCGGCGGCGGCGCGGGGATACGGACCCGCTGTCATCGATTACCTCGCTGTCGAAGGCGTTTCGCAAGGGTCTGTTCCGAGAGTGGGCACCCCTCGGAGCGGTCGATGGGCCGAACGCGGACTCGATGACGAGGTCAGCTTCCAAGTTATTCTCGCGTGCAGAGTGTCTCGATGATAGAGAGACTCGGAGCGAGGGAGCCGCGATGGCGGAACCGGGCACGCGCGAGCAGACGTTAGGTGCGCTGCGGGACGAGATGCGCAGGCATACGACCCAGACGGTGGTGCTCCATTCGGCGGTCGAACTCGTGGCGGTCCGGGCCGAGGTGGCGGTGGCACCGTTGTTCGGCGAACTCGCGGCGCTGGACGGAGGTCTGCCGGAGGACGACGCCACACTGCGGACGCTGCTGGCTTTCGTCCGTGACGTCAACGCGGCGCTCGCGCGGGCGACGAGCCAGGTATCCGAGGCGCACACCGGCTGACTCCGCCGCCCGGCGCATCGAATCTCTACTTCCCAAAATGAGAATGAAATTCGCTGCATGGTGCACGCGATGCTGCGCCCAGGCGGCCAGCGACAGGGAAGAGGGTCCAGATGCTGTTCGAGTTCGACGCCGACCAGCGACTATTGCGCGAAACGGCGCGTGAGGTCACGGCGAAGCAGGTCCCACCCACTCTGATTCGCGACATCATCGACAAGGATCTCGAACCCGGCTCCTTGTGGCAGACCTACGTCGACATCGGCTGGACCGAGCTGACGGATCCTGCCCCGAGTGTCGAACTGGCCATTGTGCTCGAACAACTCGGCTGTGCCACCGACCCCACCCCTTTTCTGGCGTCGATGTCCCAGTTCGCCCCACTCGTCCCGGATGCGGGGAGGATCGAGAGTCCGTGCACGGCGGTCTATTCCGGCGTCGTCGCCCGGCCTGACGGCCGCGGATGGCGTTTGGACGGCACCGCCCACCACGTTCTCGACGGTGACCGGGCGGAGCGTTTCGCCGCGGTCACCGATGCCGGTGTGTTCGTCGTGCCTGCCGAGGCGGTGACCGCGGGCCGGGTTTCGGTATTCGATCCGGTGCTGCACGTCGCGGAGGTTCGTTTCGCGGGCGTGCGGGTCACCGGTGGCGACCGAAGCGCGGCCGTCGCCAATCCGACGCGATCATCGGGTCGTTCCAGGCCGTGCAACACAAAGCCGCCGACATGCACATCGCGATCGAGCGGGCCCGCGCGCTGGGGTATTTCGCCGCATTGTGCCTGGCAGAGGACGATTCGCGACGCCGGATGGCGGCGTCCATGGCCAAGGCCTCGGCGGCGAGTGCCAGGCGCTGGGTTTCCGCCACGGCATCCAGCTGTTCGGCGCCATGGGTTTCACCTGGGAGAACGACCTACAGTTCGCGCTCAAGCGGGCCAAGGCCGGCGAGCTGATGCTCGGCGGCGCGGCCGAGCATCGGGCGCTCATCGCCGAGGAGTACCGTGCAGCTCACCTTTGATTCCGACGTCGAGGCCTTCCGCGCCGAATTCGTCGCCTTTCTCACCGAACACCTGCCGACCGAGGCCGTCGAACGCTCCCGGTCCGGCGCGCGTGTGCCGGAATGGGCGCGGCGCTGGCAGCGCCTGCTGTTCGACAACGGCTGGCTGCTCCCGGCGAATCCGCCGGAGTTCGGCGGCCGCAACGCCACGGTGCTGCAGCAGTACGTGCACCTGGAGGAGCTGTCCAAGCGGCGGATCTACCACAGTTTCAATCCGCAGGGCGTCGGGATCGTCGCGGCCTCGCTGCTGTCGTTCGGCACCCAGGAGCAGAAGCGCCGCTGGGCGGTGCCGATCCTGCGGGCGGAGATCACCCGCCGCGCTGGGAATGAGCGAGCCGGGCGCGGGTTCGGATCTGGCCGGGTTGCGCACCCGCGCGGTGCGCGACGGCGAGGAGTACGTGGTGGACGGGCAGAAGGTGTGGACCTCCGGCGCCCACGACGCCGACGTTCTGCTGACCTTCGTCCGTACCGATCCGGCGGCCCCGAAGCATCGGGGAATCAGCGTCCTGCTGATTCCCACCGACCTGCCGGGGGTGACGAGACGACCGTTCCCCTCGGTGTGCTCGCCGGACGACCTCGACTTCAACGAGGTCTACTTCGAAGGCGTCCGGGTGCCCGCGGAGAACCTGGTCGGCGCGCCGAATCAGGGCTGGTCGGTGGCCACCGGCTCGCTTCGTCACGAACGCACGCTGCTGTGGCTGGGGTATGCCGACCGGCTCGAGGATCTGCTCGGAGACTTCCGGCCGCGCAGCGTGCTCGACCGCGACGCGTACGCGAAGCTGGTCATGGACGCGCACGCCCTGTCCGGTGGCGCTGATCAGGGACATCGCCGAGCGTGGCGCGGATTCCGCCCTACTGTGGAATGTCTATCTCGACCAAGGATGGACCTCGCTCACCGATCCGTGCGAGATGGTGGAGCTGACCATCGTGCTGGAGGAACTGGGGCGGGTCACCGATCCGACCCCGTACCTGGCCACGATGACCCACTACGCGCCACCGGCTGGTGACGCGCAGCGCCACCGCCGCGACCGCGGTGTTCGAGGGCGTATCGGCTCGCCGCGACGGCTCTGAGTGGATCCTGAGCGGCACCGCTCAGGTGCTCGACGGCGACCGAGCCGAGCGGTTGGCGGTCGCCACCGGCGCCGGAGTGTTCGTGTTGCCCGCCGCCCGGGTCACCGCGCGCCGGGTCGCGGTCTTCGATCCGCTCCTGCACGTCGCTCGGCGGGAAATCGCGCCAGCAAGGTGGCTGCGGCATTACGAGATCGCTCCGCATCCGAGCCCGGCGCCGAGGGCTCGGACCGATTCGTGGTCCAAGGTGGTCGCCAGCACCGCACGATCGCGAGATCGCGGGGAGACCCGTCCGGGCGGGCGAGGGCCTGATCTTCGACCTCGCTCCGGCCAACTTGGGACGAGAAGGCATGGGAGCAGCCGGACAGGCTGGATCTGCGCAGGCCCGCCGCCCAGCACCTCCGGTTCGGTTTCGGCCCGCACCAGTGCGTCGGGCAGCAACTGGCCAGGGCCGAATTGCAGATCATGTTCCAGACGCTGGTTCGGAGGATTCCCTCCCTGCGCTTGGCGATCCCGTTCGAGGAAATGCAATTCAAGCACGACCGCCTCGCTTACGGGGTGTACGAGCTGCCAGTGAGCTGGTAGGGCTTCGCGCCGCGTATCGGGGGAGGCGCTGTGTGCTACTCGTAGCTCGTCTCGATGTCCGGCACGCGATCAGCACCCGCCGGGCAGCCGCCGCATGCGCACCCGGCTGCCCGGTGTTCGTTCATCGGATGGACGCCCGACGCACAGTTCTGACACCACGTAGGTTCATATACAGTAATCGTGTTACTCTGCTGTCGTCCGTCAGCTGTGACGAGCCTCATGCTCCGCAGCTTTCGCGACTCGGATCACTCCGGCGAAGGGGCCGGGTGGAAGTCATGGAGAGTCATCGATGCAGCGACAGCATGGACAGTCTCGGTCGAGGTGGCGGCGGTGGGCCGTTCCGGTGGCGGCGGCGGTGGCCGTGGCCTGCGCCACCGCGGTAGCCGTGGTGGGGGTGGATACCAGGGAGGCGGCGGCCGCCCCGGTCAGCGATTTCTATCTCCCGCCCGCCCAGATTCCGTCGGAGCCGGGGGCGATCATCAAGACCGCGCCGATGGCGCTGTTCGCGACCGTGCCCACGGACAAGGGGTGGCCGGGCAAGGCGCAGCACGTCATGTACACCTCGCGGCTGCAGGACGGCTCCCCGGTCGCGGTGACCGGGACGTTCATCGACGCCACTGGCCCGTGGCAGGGTCCGGGCCCGCGCCCGACGGTGGTCATCGGTCCCGGCACCTCCGGTCAGGGTGATCGCTGCGCGATGTCGGTGGCGTTCTCCACCGGAATGACGGTGTTCACCGACCCGTCGCCGGGGCTTTCGGCGAACCAGGAACTCCCGGCCTCGGCGGTGTGGAGCGGGTTGGGCGCCCGTGTCCTGGTGACCGACTACATCGGTTTGGGCACACCGGGCATTCACACTTACGCCAACCGGATCGAAGCCGCGCACGCCGTTCTCGACGGGGTTCGCGCGGCGCACAAACTCGCGGGCGCCGCACCCGAGACGCCAGTGGTGTTGTGGGGCTACTCCCAGGGTGGCGGTGCGACGGCGGCCGCGGCCGAGATGCAAACGGAGTATGCGCCGGAGTTGAATCTCAAGGGCACCTGGGCGGGTGGGCCGGTCGCGGATCTCGCCGCGATCCTCGAACGCATCGACGGCGCTCTCATCGGCGGCGCCATCGGATTCGCCATCAACGGTCTGCTCGCGCGCTACCCCGAACTGCACAAGGCCCTGGACCGGGTGACCAGTCCCGCAGGACGCGCCATGCTCGAAACCCTCAGCAACGCATGCATCGGCGACATCATCACCCGCCATCCCTTCCTGAAGACCAACTCGCTGACCAACGACGGCCGCTCGCTCACCGAACATCTCGCGGAGCTGCCCGAGGCCGCTCCCGCCCTGGCCGAACTGCGCATCGGCAACCTGACCCCGGCCACGCCGGTTCTGATCACCAGCGGTCTCAACGACGACACCGTCCCTTACGGCCAGGCCCGCCGGCTCGCCGAAGACTGGTGTGCCAAAGGCGCCACGGTCACCTTCCGCACCAACGAGCTGCCACCGATCCTGCCCGGCACGACCATCCCGAACCATTTCGGACCGGAGATGATCGACGGCTTCGGCCCCGACAACGCGATCACCTACCTGCTCGATCGCCTCGCAGGCAAGCCCGTCTCCGGCTGCACCTTCGACTGAATCCGCCTGCGCAGAGCGCGGTCGGGCCCCGAAACGCTGGGCCCGACCGCGCTTTCGCGCGTCTTGGCCTTTCGTCCCAGACGATTTCGTGCCCCTTCGTGCCGACCCGAGAGTTCCGGGTGCCCCACCAACGCGCACAGGTCGAACCACTGCTGCGCGGTGCCGCATCCCACCGCCACCAAGCCGTCGGACGCGGTGGCGACACCCGAGACGCTGCGCCGTCGTTCCGTACGGAAGGGGCGGCCGAGGGCGTCGAAGAACGAGACCGGGAAATAGGTGAGCCCGAGGACCTGGGTCTCCAGCACGGACAGATCGTGAATGATCGTGCTCGAGGTCGGTGATCGGTTCGAGATCGCCATGCCGAGTGCGTTGGTGGCCGGCGTTGCGGTTTGGGTCGAGTCGATCGACCAGCCGACCACCCGCCGTGAATGGGTGTCGAGCACGACCGCGCAGCAAACCTTACTTTCCCGGGTGTAGTGCTCGGTGTGAGCGCAACCGCCATTCCGTGCGGTAGCGGGTGGGCTGTAGCGGACTGATGGTGTTCCAGGTGAACACCGCGGTCCCGTCGCCGTTGCGGCGGGCCGGTGGGGTGGCGATGGGGCGGGCGTCGGCAGTCGGAGAGGTTTCGATGCCCATACCAGGGCGGCCGGGAACGCCGACTGCACTTCGACGCGGGCGGTGGGCAGCCCGGTCGCGCGCTGGAACCAGCGACACACTTGCGTGGCGAACGCATCCGAACCCCACCGCAGACCAGATCGTCAGCAGGTGATCAATATCGCCGACCGTGGCGACGCGACTCACGAGCTGAACCGGAGGCCAGCCATCGGGATAAGGGAAGCGACTTCGTTCCAATCGCTGAGCCCCATCTCGATCGACAGCGGGCGGGAAATGCAGCTGCACGGTGCGGGTGACGGGCAACCTCACCATGCTGCTCCGGACGCTCGACCTCAACAGACCCCGTATCGGGGCGGCCCGAAAGTTGTCGTTGCTCCGGTCCTCGCCGGAGGCGTCGACGATCTCGGTACACCGCGACGAAGCCCGGCGACCGGGTGGAGGCGGCGTCATCCGTCGGATGGTTCATCTGCCTCCGCCTCCTACTTCTCGAAGGGGGCAGATTCGCACTCGCCGGATCGCCTCCGAATTGAATATCGACGCGTCGGCCGCTCGAATATGTCAAGGGGGGTTGCGTTGTCAGTCAGGCAACGACGGAGCAGCTGCCAGCGGTCGTTGTCGGATGGCAATTCCGCAGGGTGCTGCCACGGCATGTCGGGGGTAAGAGGTTGCGGGTCGGGCACTCGTCGGTCCACTTCAGCCTGTATCGCAGCGATCTGGCCCACCGCCGAAAGTTTCCGTTACGCCGCGGTACATTGAGCCGACAAGTAACGGTACGTTAAATGGGTGTGTCAACGGTGACGTAACCGATTTGTAACCTGACATTTCAGGGGCGCGAGGTGAAGTCGCATGCGACAGTTCTTGCCAAAGCTCGATCCGGACTTCCGTCTTCGCGTGTGCGAGGTACTGGATCCGATGCGCTGGTCGCCGCAGGCCGTCCGTCAACGATGTCGGATCTGGGTCATCGCCACCCGTTCAGGACGCATCACCGTCCGCCTCGTCGCCGGCTTACTGATTCTGCTGGTGATCCTGCTTTTGCCGGGCGGTGCTGCCGTCGGCCGAACGGACACGGCTACCGGCGGTAGGAGCACGTCCGCGATCGACGGAGTGGCGTGGACGAATGTCCGCGATTCGTCTGGAATTCCGTTGTCGCACTATCTGTTCGCCACCGAAGGCGGCATTCTCAACCCGCGAGACGCGGTGCTTGGAAGCGTGCTGGACCTGCTATTCACGGTATTCATAGTCGTCGTGATCAGTGCTATCTGGCTGACCGGCTTCGCGGTGAGCTTTCGCTGGCTCGACTGGCTCGGCACCCCGTTGAACGCACTCGCCGACGGCCTGCGGGATCAAATCGCTACCCCGATCATGATGACCGTGGCGGCCTCGATCGGCGCATTCTTCGTGGCATTGTTCGTCGTTCGCGGGTACTACGCCAAGGCTGCACTACAGGTGGTCTGCATGCTGGTGGTTGCCGTCGTCGGCGTCGGTTATCTGGCGCACCCGCTGGCCGCTGCGCTGTCGTCGAACGGCCTGCTGGCCCAGACGCGCGACGTCGGGATCTCGGTCGCTGCGGGGCTCAGCGGCGACTCCAGCCCGGACCCGAGAGTCATTGTCGCGGACTTGAACGGCACCTTGGCCGACAATTTCGCTCGACGTCCGTTGCAGATATGGAATTTCGGTCATGTCATCGACGATTCGCCGAGATGTCGCGCGGCCTGGTCGTCCGGAATCCTGGCGGGCAGTGAATCGGAGGTCGCGCGCGGGATGCGCGACTGCGGGGACGCTTACGCCCACGCCAAGATCACGAATCCGAGCGCGGGACAGGTCGGCACCGGGCTGATACTTCTTACTTTCGGCACAATCCTCTTGCTGTTCATGTCCTACCTTTCGATCAAGATCTTCCTCGCCGCACTCTCGTCGATCTTCCACGCGATCCTCGCCATTTTCGGTTTCGCCGCGGGGGGGTTTATATACGGCCCTACTCAGGCATTCCTGGTGCGCAACCTGGTCGACATGGTCGGCGATGCCGGGGCTCTGGTGGTCTACACCACCTACCTCGGTTGCTACGCCCTTGTACTGGACCATGTCTTCAGATCGGCGCCGGACAGTGGTATGGCTGTGATCTTCGTCGGTGGGGTCGTGGTGATCGCGGGCTTCGTACTGCTGCGACGCCTCGATCTCCACCTGCTCGGAGGTCAGAGCCGGATCGCCGAAAAGATCCGTGCGGCAATCGAAGGTAGGCCGGCCTCGGCTGGCGGGCCATCCACGGGGATCGGCGAGGCGAGCCTGCGCTATTCGCTGTCACCAGGCCGAGCCTTGGGAACGGCACTACGCGATGTCGCCGAATTCAACGCGAACCCCGTCGCGTCTTTCATGTTCGGCCGCCCATCGCCGCTGACTTACTACTCGAGCCGCATGCAAGATATGAATTACCTGAATTATGAACTGCTTCGAGGAAACGTACCGCAGCGGGCCGCCGGGAGCTGGATGGCGCGACTTACCTTGGGAAAGAATGCGCACGATGCGGCTGCCAGGGCTTCCGTGCACGAATTCGACGGCATCAACGCGCGAAGCGCTGCGGCAGCGATGACGACCATCCTCAACCTCGGTGCCGACCGTGCAGACGCCATGGGCGCCCTCGCCACGGCACATTTTCCCAGCCAGATGCGAAGATGGGCTGCCGAGGCGCATGCCCGGACCATGCAGTCCGCCGAAGACAACCCGATGGAATACGGTCCCTTGAAAAGAGTTGCCGCTGCCTTGGACTTGGCCGAGAATTCCCGGCCGTACGGCGTCGCCGAGCGAAACGCCCACAATGCCCAATTTGCAGAATCCGCAGCTCTGTTCCACCGCCTCACTCCCCGCCCCATGCGCAACCGCAGCGATGCAGCTTGGGAATCCGATCCATTGGTCCGGGACACGGTGCGACGAAGCTACGCGACGTTCGATGATTTCCAGCGAGTCGTAACTCCGGAAAGGTTTGCGAAAGCTGATGAGGACACTCGCAGATATATAGCATACCGGCTTTCCCGGGATCTGTTCGAAGCGGGAGAACGCTACTACCGAAACCCGGACGATCAAGCCGTCCGTGAGGAAGCAATGCGGCGCAAGGACAGGGCCGTATATGTCGATCTGCGGCTAGCAGGTACCAATATAGGGCCGTGGACAAACTAATAATCTTCGATGGACTGGGTGATCGCCAAGTGGCAATATTGCAAAAGAATTTGATAGTCTGCCCACATCACCCGTCTCTTCGTGGACGGGCTGTACTGCACGCTTCCTCAGGATTCCGGCATCGCTGTGCGCGGAGCACGGAACATCCCGTGCGCGAACCTCCCCGGCAAGCGGGCGGCGACCGCGGCACTGTGCAACAGCGACGAGGAATTCCAGCCCCTGGCCGCCGAACAGCCGCTGCTGGGCCCCTATCCGCGCGACCTTGGCCTCGAAGGACAAGGCGTTCCACCGGATTCGCGCTGGGAACCGGGCGCACCAGCACCGGCCGCTCCCGCGTCGGCTCCCGCACCTGCCGGCGCACCATCGATCGGCATCGCGCGATACGACCCGCGGACCGGCAACTACCTCGGCCCGGACGGGCGTCTCTATCAGCAGACCGACCTGGCGTCCAAGGCCGGTCGAACTTGGACGGACATGTTGCCGCACTGACCGCCGAGACCTGAAATCAATTCGCATGACTCCTGGTCGGGGCATGACCGATACTCGACCCACAGGAGTCGATGTCGGAGGTAGGGGACTTGAAGTTGGCGGAGGCGTTGGCGTTGCGCGCGGATTCGGCGCGCCGGATCGAGCAGTTGCGCGCTCGCATCGTGAGCAATGCTCGTTTCCAGGAAGGGGAGGAGCCGGCCGAGGACGCGTCGGCTCTGCTGGCCGAGGCAGACCAGGTGCTCGGTGAGTACGAGACGCTGATGCGGCGCATCAATCGCACCAATGCCTCCGCACGGATCGAAGCCGACGCCACCTTGACCGACGCGTTGGCCCGCCGGGACGCGTTGCGCCTGCGGCACTCTCTGGTGACCGCCGCCGCGGACGCGGCCGCTGGCAAGGGGCAGCCCGGGTACGCGCGTCAGCTGCGCTCGGAACTGAAGATGCTCGCGGCGTTGCCGGTCGCGCAACTGCGCGCGCAGGCCGATCAGCTCGCCAGGGAACTGCGTGAACTCGACGTGCGCATTCAGCGCTCCAACTGGGAGGTCGAACTGCTGGACTGACACGAGGAAGTGGAGCAGGTAGTCATCGCGGAGGCGTGCACGCACCCGATGGCCGACGGGATATTCGGCCACCTCTCCGGCGCACGATGGGCAGTGCGAGGGGTTCGATTCCCCTTCTCACACCGCAGCCCAGCACCGCGCACAAGAGACGGTGCACAGCACACAGCACACCACCATGTGCAGATCCGTGACGACGAGGGCGGGTACGGGGCACTCCACCGCGCGTCATTCCCAGAGTTCGCCACACGGCAGCGGAGGCAGGTCGGGGCGGACGTCGTCGTCGACGGTGATGACGAATCCGCCGTGGGCGCCCAGCTCGGCGGCGAGGTCCGCGATCTGTTCGGCGCACGCCTGGAAATCCAGTGAGATGCCGCCGGTTTCGATGTGGATGTGCCGGATGCGGCGGGGCGTCCGCGCGACCGCTTTCCGACGCGGACGTCCCGCGAGCATCGCCTGGGCGGGCCGGGACATCACGGCGCCGATCGCGCGGAGCGTCTACGGAGCAAGAGGGCGAACATCTTGATGACGCCGTTGTAACTCAACCCCACGGGTCCGAGCTTGACCTTGATCTTGCCGTGGAAGTCGTCGCCCTCGCGGGAGGTGATGGCGGCGCCGGGGACGCAAGGGGCGAGGCGTTCCAGATCGAGCAGTACCTGCCATGCCTGCGCGGCCGGTACGGGGATGTTGAACGTGTTGTCGAGTTTCATGGCAATCCTTCGGTGCTCACGCCTGCCCCGCGGTCGGCGTCTCGGCGTTCAGCGAATCGGCGGCGGCGCGGACCGCTCGGACGATGCCCTGGTACCCGGTGCACCGGCACAGGTTGCCGGAGATGGCCTCGCGGATCTGGGTCTCGGCCGGGTCGGGGTTCTCGCGCAGGAAAGCGGTGGCGGACACGATGAAGCCGGGGGTGCAGAATCCGCACTGCAGGCCGTGGTGATCCCGGAATGCCGCCTGCACCGGGGAGAGTTCGCCGTCGGGTCCGGCGATGCCCTCGACGGTGGTGAGCTCTGCGCCGTCGGCCTGCACGGCGAACACCAGGCAGGCGCGCACCGCCTGCCCGTCGAGCATGATCGTGCATGCGCCGTGCTCACACCCGAGATGGGTACCGGTCAGACCTCGCGGGCGCCAGCGCCGGATCGACCTCCGGGGTGCGCATCCAGAACTCGAATTCCGGTGCTGCGGTGCCGAGATCGTCGAGATCCACGCTCGCGCGAGTCTCCCAGGGCAGCAGGTCCCACTCCACCTTGTGCTCCGGGGTCAGCACCGGGGGCGTGGCCGCGATGGTCTGTCGCTGCGGTCCCTGTTCCTCGGCGTGCAACGAGACCGATGCGGTCGCCACCACGCCCCTGGACTGCTCGGCGATCAGCGACAGCGTGGCGAAGGAGCGGCCCGCGTGATGACAGTGCACCCGATACCGGATCGGCTCGTCGGTGCGGCCTTCGCGGACGAAGACCGTGTGCAGGGACTTGATCGACTTGTCCGGGACGCCGGCGGTGGCCGCGCGGACGAACTGGCCGAGCAATTGGCCGCCGAACACCCGGCTATAGGCCAACCGCAGGTTGCGGCCCTCGAATCGGGCGTCGGCGTCGTCACCGGACGGCGTCGCGGACAAGTCGAGACAGGAGACGAGGTCACTCCACAGATCGGGCATACGCCCGAGTGTAAGCTGGATTCTCGTATAGAAGAACATAATTCTCATCCGCGAGCGAAGCCGTGCGCGCAGAAGTGCCATACTTCCGACGCGGTGATCGGATGCTGCGTCTCGTCGTCGGAGGATCCCGCCGACTGCGCGGTGAACATGACGGTCTGCATGACCATCGCCGCCGTCCGGCGGGTGTTGACCTCGGGGCGCAGTTGCTCGGCTTGCTTGGCCAGATCCATCAATTCGGTGAACAGCGCCAGCATCGGCGCGTGCGCGACCTTCACATGGTCGGGGTGCGAGATCAGCAGTTGCGGCGCGAAATCCGTGAACAGCGGCCGCTGGGCCGACGGATCGGGCCTGCACAGCTCGAACAACAGCTCGACGGTCACTTGGAGCTTGTCCAGTGGGTCGGTCTGGCCGTCGGCGGCGGCGCGCAACTGGTCGGAAGTGCGGCTCAGCGCGTCCTCGAACAGGGCGAGCAGCAGCTCGTGTTTGCCGTCGAATTGCAGGTAGAAGCTACGCAGGGATTGTCGCGAGCGGTCGACGACCTCCTGCACGGTGAAATCCGTGCTGCCCTTCTCGGTGATGATCGCCTGGGCGGCGTCGAGGAACCGCTGCACGCGCTCCTCGGCGCGCAACTTCGCGGTGCGGAGGGAGCGCTCGACGGCGCGCTGCTTCCAGGCCGGTTTCTCGCTCGGGCTGGTCACGGGCGCCTCGGTCCTCGGTCATATGAAGAGAACATGAATGCACTGTATCGGAGAACGGTGTGTCATCGGGTTCTTGGGTCACCGTGTCCGACCTTCTGTTGAGACCATCATTTCCAGTGTCGAGAATGGTATTCTCACAGTCATTCACGCATCGACGCGGGAAGGAGGTGCGCCGCGATGGAACTGACGCCGCTCCCGTCGCCCTGCTTGCACCTCGGCGCGTCATCGTCGCCGGGCCCGCGCCTGGCTTCTCTCGGACTCGAGGAGCTCGATTTGTACATTCGCTATCAGGTCGCAGACCGGATCGCCACCATCACCCTCGACCGGCCCGAAGCGGCCAACGCGCAGAACGGCGAGTTGCTCGACCAACTCGACGCCGCGTGGGTTCGCGCCGCCCAGGACGAGGATGTCGCGGTCATCGTGCTGCGCGCGGAGGGCAAACACTTCTCCTCCGGACACGATCTGAAGGACAAGTCGTGGCCGGACCCGAGCAAGATCACCCTCGACCGCATCTACGGACTGGAGTCGCGCCGGTACCTGGAGTACTCACTGCGCTGGCACAATGTGCCGAAACCGTCCATCGCGGCGGTGCAGGGCCGGTGCATCGCGGGCGGCCTGCTGCTGTGCTGGCCGTGCGACCTCATCGTGGCCGCAGCGGCACAGCGATATCGGGCCACTCCGCGAGCAGGTCCGGCCAGCCGAGTCCGGCCAGAGCAGCGTCGAGATCCCGCCCCGTGGCCGCCACCATGGTCTTGCGCAGCGTCTCGGTGAGCAGGTCCAGTTCCGCCCGGTCCGGAAGGGATTCGGTCACGGTGACTCCTTACCCAGGTCCAGCAGGCGGCGGGCGATGATATTGCGCTGGATCTCCGCGGTTCCGCCGTAGATCGTGGCCGCACGGGAGTAGAGGAACTCGGTGCGCCACGGCGAGTCGGCCAGTTCCACCGCGCCGGGCAACAGATCGCGCGCGGTGTCGAACAGTTGCTGCTCGGCGGCGGCGAGCAGCACCTTGTCGACCGAGGTCTCCGGCCCGAGTCGGGCGCCGTCGGCCAGGCGCCGCTGGGTCGCGTGCGAGCGGCACCGCACCGTGTGCAGCGCCAGGTACGCGGCGCCGAGTTCGGCGTCGTCGGCGATCGCGGTCTGCTCCAGCACTTGGTCCAGCCGGGTGAACAGGTAGGCGATCCGGTGCCAGAAGCAGGTGGAGCGCTCGTAGGGCAGCAGATCCATCGCCACCCGCCACCCGTCGCCGGGCTTGCCCAGCATGCGATCGGCGGGCACCACCACCTCGTCGAAGAAGACTTCGGCGAACTCGTCCACGCCGTGCATGGTGCGCAACGGACGGACGGTGATCCCGGGGGAGTCCATATCCACGAAGAAGGCGGTGATGCCGTCGTGGCCGGGCCCGGTGCGCGTGAGCAGCACGCATCGAGCCGCGTACTGGGCCAGGCTGGTCCACACTTTCTGACCGCTGACCACCCACTCCTGACCGCGCGGTGTCGCCTTGGTGCTCAGCGAGGCCAGGTCGCTGCCCGATCCGGGCTCGGAGAACCCTTGACACCACTGCTCGCGGCCGGACAGCAGCAGCGGCACCATCACGGCCGCCAATTCCGCTCGCGCGTAGGAGATCATCGTCGGCGCGAGCACTTCGATCATCGAATAGATGCCGGGTTCGGCCAGGTCGCGGGTGGCGGGCTCCTCACCGAGCACCGCACGCAGCGCGGCGGGCCCACCGAGACCCGGCACGGCGACGGGCCAGCCGTAGCGCATCCAGCCCGCGTCGTACAAGGCGCGGCGCACGCGCAGCAGCTGTTCGACCTGTCCGTCGAGCGAGTGATCCGGGCCGGGGGTGAGGTCGTTGCGTTCCAGCCAGGCGCGCAGGTTCGACCGGAACGTGGCGACACCGGGCACGCCGATCACATCCGCCAGCAGCCCTTCGGCCAAACGGCCGCGGTCGGCCACGCCGACCAGCTCGGCCGCGGCGAGCGTCGCGGCCCGCAGCACCTCGAGCGGCGGCAACCCGCGTTCGACCAGCGCCACCAGCTCGTCGGCATTGCGGCCGTGTGGAATCGCGGGTGCGTCGGTGCCGACCGCGATCTTCACGCCCGCCTTGTATGCGGCCAGCACCGAGGTGCGGGCCTTCGGGAACATCTCGGCCGCCTTGGCCTGCAACGCTGGATCGGCTTTCGAGACGTCCATGGCGTCGGCCAGCCGGGTGGTCGGCACCAGCCAGGTGCCTGCGGCCTTCGGCTACCTGGGCCACAACCTGCCCCAGGAGCGGCTGACCGTTGCGGTCGGCTCGGTCGCCCAGGCGCGGGCGCGAGCGCCGCGACGGTCGAACACACCAAGCAGCGCAAGGACTTCGGCATGCCGGTCGTGTCGTTCCAGAACACCAAGTTCGAACTGGCCGCGATGTCCGCGGAAGTCGAAGCGGCGCAGACCATGGTCGACCGGGCGGTGCTCGACCTCGTCGATGGCGCGCTGTCCGGCGCGGACGCCGCCCGCGTCGAACTCTTCTGCACCGAGGTCCAAGCCCGCGTCGTGGACCGTTGCCTGCAACTGTTCGGCGGGTACGGTTACATGATGGAGTACCCGATCGCCCGGTTGTACACCGATGCGCGAGTAGCGCGCATCTACGCGGGCACCAGCGAGGTCATGAAAATGATCGTGGCACGAGATCTGGGCTTGTCCTGAATCCGCGCGGACGCCTGTGACCGGAAATGCCGGATCGGGCGGTATCGTGGTGGTGTGGCGGACCGGGGGATCGAATTCAAGCCGGATGCGGATGACCCGAAACGGGTGAAATTGAACAAAGGGTTGCCGAAAGGTGTTTCGCGCGCGGAAATCACCTATCGCGTCGAGGGCGGCCTGCGAGGGACGCGTGTGGTGCGCTGTTCCGGAGCGGAGTTCGCGCACCTGCGGACCGCCGTCGACAATGTATACGAAGGCCCCTGGAGCGAACCGCGGCGACTGTCGGTGTCGGAAGCTCGGCACTACATCGATCAGGCGCATCGCCGAATCCAGCTGGCCGAAGACGAGATTCGCCGCCGGCAGGAGGCCGTGGACCTGCGGTGTCCGTGGTGTGAACGGCAACGCGCTTACATCGGAATACTCGGCTTCGTCACCGGACATCCCGGCTTCATGACCGACCACCCGAGCGAGTTGGGGCAGCAGGTCGTCCAGCAGCATGCCTACCGGTGTGATCGGTGCGGCTCCATGATGTTCTTCGCCGACGGTTTCCTGCCTCACCCGTTGCCCGGCCGCAATCCTCGCTGATCGAGATTCCCGATAGTCGCCGCTGCGCGGTTTTCACCCGAAAGGGGTGAATCACGTCCCGACCGGGTATTGGCAGACTGTGCGGTGAGAATAGACAAGCCTCGTCGATTCACTTCTGGTCACTATTCTCCGCGACTCGGTCAGCCGTTCCCGTGTGGAAACGCGGCGGGCGTCGGCGTCGTCCGGCCGGGTTCGCGTTGTCGATTCCTGGCATGCCCACCGCGGACCGAAGGAGCGTCGAATGACCGAGACCGCCAGAATGGTGACCAAGCGGAAGACCGTCGCCTCGCCGTCGCCGTCCCCGGAGCCCGCGGAGCGGAGTTCGCCCGGATGGTACAAGCTGCACAACGATTCCGGCGGCCACATTTCGGTCTATCGACAAGAATGGAACAATCCCAAGGAGCTTTTCGTGTTGGCTCCCGGCGCCACCAGCGCGGAGTACGAGGCCGGTCACGAGATCTACATACTGTTCTCCGAGGCCGGTGAGTGGTCGCCGGTCACTTGGACGAGTTCGGACGGTTCCTTCACCATCACCTATCACGTCAGTGGCTACACCACCTCGAACCAAGTGAACAACGTGAGTTCTTTCGGATAGGTGGGAGGAGTCGGTCTCGAAGTGGCGCAGCCCCGTTGACTACGCTGACGCGGTGTCCCACTCCGTGCCACTGACGAGACTTCTCGATGACGCGGGCTTGCTGTCCCTCGAACACCGGCTCCACCTCGAAGAACTGCTGGGCGTACACGTGTTGGAGGCCGACCTGGAGGGAAGGCGGCTGGAATTCCGCGGCGAGGAGCGCTCCTTCGTGTGCACCGACGTCCATCTGCTCGGTACGGCCGACGCCGATTGGTGGCTGTGGGGCTGGGTGAATCCCTGGGGCTACCCGCGGTCGCTGCTGCGTGCCGCGGAGACGGTGCGTGAGTTCGGCTTCCGGTACGGAGTCGCCGAATTGTGTTCGGCGGAACTGCCCGTCGTCCTCGGTGGTGCGGCGCCGGAGCCCGCTCAGGTGGCCGCCCTGATGGCGGACGCCGCGAAGATCGTCTGCGGGCGCTGGAGTTCCTACTGCGGCGTCATCGACGGCGCCTGCGTCGCGTTCCTCGTCGACCATCCGGCGTTCGAGCTGCCCGCCCCGACGGCTTCCGGCCTCGCTCGCGTGCTGGCCTACGGTTTCGGTGCGCTGCCGCTGACGGATCACCGGCGTGCCGTGCACAGCTACCTGACCCGGCGCGGCTTGGTCACGGAGTTCCTTGACGACTACCGATGGCTGGAGTTCAGCGGCCACGGTGTCGCGGGCGACGTCGAGTTCGACGCTTCCGGCGAGGTCTCGAACCTCGATATCCGCATCGTGATGGATCGGATCGAGGCGCCCTTCGCGCTGAGGAGACAGTCGGCCGAGTCCCACTGACCGTCGCGTCGCGACGCCGACGCCGCGACCCTCCTCGGCGGCGCCGGTCAGTTCGGCGGAAACAGTTGCTCGAACCGGTCGAGGATCTCGGGGAAGGCGATCCGGGCGGTCGCGGCATGGTCGAGGTCGCCCAGATCGCGCAGCGTGGCGTTGCCGCTGTCGAGGGCTCTCAGGCAGTGCTCGGCATTGGCGTAGGGGACGGCGCGGTCGCCGCGGGAGGCGTAGAGGTGGACGGGCACGGGAGGAGTCCAGTCGCAGGTGCCGTCGCTGTCGGCGATCGCCCTCGCTGCGGCGCCGGTCGGCTCGGCGGCCAACTCCAGGAAGCGTGGGGTCAGCAGTTGCTTCGGGGTGGCCGCCAGCGACGTCACGATGGTGATCTCGCTGTGGAAGCCGTCGAAGAGTTCTTCGACTTTGTCGGCATACGGTGCTTGGAAGGCTTCCATCGGATCGTCGTAGAGGTGGTGGATCCGGTTCATCGAGGTGATCCAGTAGGAGAGGAACAGGACCGCCGCGCCCGGTACGACCTGCCCTTCGAATGCGGCGGGCGCTTGGACGTGCTGGAGGTCGTAGGGCCCGCTGACCGGGGCCAGCGCGGCGACCCCGAAGCCGGGGATCGCACGGGCGTGCAGTGCCTTGCCCAGCGCCATCGCGGCGTGACCCCCCTGGGAGAAGCCGGTCACCAGGACGTTCCGGTCCAGCTCACGGCGCTGTTGTGTGACCAGGGTATCGGCCGCCCGCAACAGATCACCCGAAGCGCTGACCTCCGACGGCGCATGGGTGTAGGGATGGGGCCCCGCGCCGTTCCCGAGGCCCAAGTAGTCCGGCGCCATCGCGGCATAGCCCGCGGCGGCGAACGCCACCGTACGCAGCCGATCTGGGAGGTTGCGCGTGTCGACCGACGGCGCGTCACTCTTCAGCGTCATGGTCCCGTGCGCGTAGCTGACCGCACGCAATCGCCGGGCCTCGGTTCGAGGCAGCACCACCAGTCCACTGGCGGTGGTCGGCTCGCCCTGCGGAGTGATCGTGCGGTAGTCGACGCGGAAGGCGTCGACGCCGTTTCGGACGGGAGTCCGGATTCCGCCGTCGGCCAACAGTGCCGCGGTCTGGTCCGGCGGCAGACTCAGTACGGGCGTGGTCGACACGATCTCGCCCCGGGCGGGCTGCCGCTCGTGTTCGGTGTCCCCGCACCCGACGGCGGCGCCCAGCAGGACGACCACCACGACCAGGCAGCGCCTCGAACGGTACATCGGTCGATCCTCTCGATGGTCATCGGCTCAGCTCCATCATTGCTCTCGCGGGAGCTGTCCTGGGAGAGATCGGTGGCGCCGTGCGATCTGCTCGTTGCCGGGCTCGGCGATCGCCCGGGTCCAAGCGGACGGGAGGGAACCGCCGCCGGTCGAACTCACTTCGATCGCCCGCGCGCGTCGGGTCGCACGGTCTGGTAACTGGGCTGCTCAGCCGCCATAACCGCCGCCGATAAGTAACTGAGCGTTCACGAACATGACGGGGGAATCTACCTGGGCATAGGTGGGATATGTTATTAGCAATTATCAACACGTGTGGTAGCTTCGACCTGATTGCTATCGGAGCTGGGCGGGGTCGTCGGCGCCATCCGGTCAATGATGTCCGGTCAGCGCCGAAACGCCATGGCAACTGATCGAAAGATCTTCCCGAGGAGTGGGCATGGGCACGCTACCGGCCGGTGCGGCGACGGAAATCTACTTCCGTGCGGCGGCCGCGACGTTGGTGGAGGCTGCGACGATCCTGGCGGACTTCGGGTGCTCCCCGGTCGATGCCTCCGGCATCCTCACTCGGTTACGCCGAGTCGAGCACGCGCTGAGCGTGGTGATCGGCAACTTGACCACCACTCTGGAGTCCGGGCCCGGAGCCGCCGAGGCCGCGAGATCGTCCGAACTCGGGGCGGCGCTCGGCCGCGTCGTGGAGCGGACGCGCGCCGCGGCCGCGCTCGCGGACGCCCACGTCATCACGGCGGTACCGGACGAGGTGCTCGAGGTCGTGGTGACGATAGGTCGCTGCGCGCATCTCACCTCCGCCGCACTCGGTGCGTCCGACCAGCCGCTGCTCGGGTCCTATCGCACCCAATTGTTACGGCTGGCGGTACATGCCGAGCGCACCTTCACCCGGTGGTCGCTGTCGCGGCCGACGACCGGCACGGATCGGACGGTCGAACTCGCCGGAGCGCTCATCGACGTCGTCCACGCGTTCCTGATGGTCGGATACGCGGCGGACATCGTCATCGCGGCATGAACGTCCGCAAGGATCGCCTGCCCGACTCCGGGTGGCGCTGTGGGCAGCGTCGGCGCCGCGGGTCCGAAGGGCGGCTATGTGTCCATGAATTCTCTCCAGAAATTCAAGTACAACCTGGATAAACACCAGTTTGGTTAACAGTTGTTCACGTCGTGTGATAGAACTCACCTGCGACACGAAGGGGACTGTTCGACATGCAGCCAACGGCCAAGCAACGCGCGGCGATGAACGTCATCTGCGACACCTTCAACCCGGGCGACGGGCTGACGCTGCCGTCGGCCAGCGCGATCGGAGCCGTCGAGACCGTCTTCCAACTGCTGGGGCGCAATCCCCGCGAGGCCGAGAAGAAGCAATTGGCCACGCTGCTGAACCTGTGGGATTCACGGCTGGCCGGCTTGCTCACCGGCAGCGGTCCGCGACGCTTCACCAGCCTGTCGCAGGAGCAACGCGAACGGGCGTTGCTGCGGCTCGCCGACTCTCGTTTCGAGTCGGTGCGAGTGATCTTCCAGGCGCTCAAACAAGCATCGCTGCTGTCCTACAACATCACTCCCGGTCCCGCGGGCGCCAACCCGCTGTGGAAGGAGATCGGATATCCGGCCCCGGCCGGGCCGCTGCAAACCGCGCCCGCGCCCGCGCTGGCTCCGCTGCGATGCGGCGAGACCACCGAACTGCGCTGTGACGTCGTGGTGGTCGGGTCCGGGGCCGGAGGCGGGGTCGCGGCCGCGGTACTGGCCGAAGCGGGACTCGATGTCGTGGTGCTGGAACGCGGGAACTACTACGACGACCGCGATTTCGGCACCGGCGAGCTCGGCGGGCTGCAGCACCTGTACGCGCCGGGGCCGCCCGGCTCGACCGAGGGCCAGATCACCCTCGTCGCGGGCTCGTGCCTGGGTGGCGGAACGGTCGTGAACTGGAGCACGTCCTTGCCGACGCCGGACGACGTCCGGGCGGAGTGGGCCGCGCTGGGCGCCGCCCAGTTCGCCGAGACCGAATTCGGCGAAGCGCTCGAGGTCGTGCAACGGCGGCTCGGTGTCACCGATCAGCGGTCGGTTCTGTCGGCGCGCGACGGTGTGCTCGAGCGCGGCGCCCGCGCGCTGGGCTGGGAAGTGGATACGTTGCCGCGCAACGTCACCGACGCCTGCGACGCCGGTGTCGAGTGCGGTCGATGCGGATACGGCTGCAGGCTGGGCGCCAAACAGTCGGCGACCAAGACCTGGCTCGCGGATGCGGCCGATCGGGGCGCCCGCCTCGTCGTGGACGCCGACGTGCGGCGCATCACCGTGCGAGGCGGACGCGCCCAGGGAGTTTCGGCCGTCACCTCCGACGGCGTGGAGATCCAGGTGCACGCCCGCGCGGTGGTGGTGTCGGCCGGAGCGATCCAGACTCCGGCGTTGCTGCGGCGCTCCGGGTTGCGCAACGCCAATATCGGCCGCCACTTGCGCTTGCACCCGGCGGCCGCGGTGTTCGGCGTGTTCGCCGAAGAGATCCGGCCGTGGGAAGGCGGTCTGCAGACGAGGATCTGCCGCGAACACAGCGACCTGGACGGCAACGGCTACGGCGTGATCTACGAAACCGGTCCGGTACATCCGGGCCTCGCCACCGGATTCATGAGCTGGCGCGGCGCCGCGAACCATCGAGCCACCATGCTCGACTTCGCGCATTCCAACGCGATCGGGATCATTACCCGGGACCGGGATTCGGGCACCGTGTCCCTCGACCGCAGTGGTGAGCCGATCGTCCATTACCGGCTGTCGGACTATGACGCCGCTCATCTGCACACCGGGTTCGAGGGGGCGGCGAGCATTCTGGAAGCAGCGGGTGCGCGCCGCATCTTCTCCGGGCACCAAGCCGGCATCTCCTATGAGCCGGGCAGGCACGGTTCGCACGACGAATTCGCCGCCGCGTGCCGGGCCGCCGGGTACGGCCCGGGGCAATGTTCCCTCGGCGCGCTGCACATCATGGGTTCGGCCCGAATGGGTGGCTCGCCGAAGACCTCGGCCACCAACCCGGACGGCGCCACCTGGGAAGTGACGAACGTCGTCGTCGCCGACGCGTCGTGCTTCCCCACCGCCTCGGGCGTCAATCCGATGGTGTCGATCGAGGCGATCGCCTACATGAACGCCAAGCGCCTTGCGGCGCAGCTGATCTGACTCCGTGTCGGAGCGAAGCGGTCAAATCGCTCGGATGCCCTCGAGCACCGCGCGCAGGAGGCCGAGATCCGGCTCCGCCCCCATCGTGGGCTGAGTCGACCGGCAGATCAACCGGCCGTCGTCGAGCAGGTCTCCGATGAGGACCTTCGTCATCGTCAGGGGCAGGCTCAGTCGCGCGGACACCTCGGCCACCGACTGCGGGCTGTGGCACAACTGCACGATCGCGGCGTATTCCGGATCTGCGCGCCGCAGCGCGGTACCGGGCGCGGCGTCGACCACCAGGGTGGCCACGTTGAGTTCCGGTCGCGCGGTACGCCCCCGGCCGCGGGTGATGGCGAACAGCCGGACCAGCGGTCCGGCGTCTTCCTCGTACCAGGGATCGTGCGGATAACTCATGGTCGCGTCTGAGCAGGGGGATGCGGGCGCGTGTCGACCGAAAGATGCGTTCCGACTCGCTGCACCGTCTGGTTCATTTCGTAGGCCACCATACCCATATCGGCGGTCTCGGAGGCCAGCAACGCCAAGCACGCGTTGGCCCCGGCCGCGGTGACGAACAGCACCGCGCGGTCGAGTTCGACCACCGTCTGGCAGACGCCACCGGCGTCGAAGTGGTGGCCGACACTCCGGGACAGACTGTGCAGTGCCGATGCCATCGCGCAGAACCGCTCGGCGTCGGCCTTGTCCAGCTGACGCGAGTGGCCCAGCAGCAGCCCGTCCGAGGACAGCAGGACCGCGGACTGGGCTCCGGCCAGTCCGCTGACCAGCTCGTCGAGCAGCCAGCCGAGGCCGGTTCCCTGAGAAGTAGTCATCGTCGCCTTCTACGGTGAGTTCGATTGCGGACTAGTCGGAGTCGGGACGGCTCCGGCGTCCCTGGCGGGTTCCGCTCTCGATGGCACTCATCAGATTGCGTGCTTCCTCGGCGGTACGCTGCCGTGCCGGGGCGGCGGGGGGCGGCGCCGTCTGCTCCTCGGGGGACTGGCGACGGCGGCGCGGCAACGGCGGCCGGGTATCCGGTGCGGGCTCGGCAGGCGGTGTGGCGTTCGAGTCCCATCCGCGGTGTTCGCTCGGCGCGCCCGAGGTCAGGGGCTGTTCGGAGGACGACGTGAACCATGCCGATCGCTTCTCCACCGGCGACGGCCGAGGCGCCGCGTTGTCCGGCACCGATATCTGCGCGGGCTGGACCTCGTCGCCGTCTTCGTGTTCACCGGGTCGGGTCTCGGACTGCAGCAGTGCGCTCGGAATCAGCACCACCGCCCGCACGCCCCCGTAGACGGATTCACCCAGGCGCACCGAAACACTGTGGCGGTGAGCCAGTTTCGCGACCACGAACAACCCGAGGCGGGTTTCGCCGGACAAGGTCACCACACTGAAATCCGGCGGGTTGGAGAGCAATCCGTTACGCGTGACGAAGTCGGCGTCCGGCATACCGAGACCCTGATCGATGATCTCGACCGCCACCCCGCGCCCGACCACGACGCCGGATACCTCGACCCGTGCCTGCGGGGGCGAGAAGGCTGTCGCGTTGTCCATCAGCTCGGCCATCAAATGGATCAGGTCGGCTACGGCGTTGCTCGACACCTGGACCTCCGGCAGGCGGCCGGTCTGAATCCGGGCGTAATCCAGACTTTCCGCGACCGCGGCGCGGACCAGGTCCAGCAGCGGCACCGGCTTGCGCCAGCGCCTGCCCGGTTTCTCGCCACCGAGGATGATGAGATTCTCGGCGTTGCGCCGCGCCCGCGTCGCCAGGTGGTCGAGCTGGAACAGCAACTCGAGCTGGTCGGGGTTCTCCTCCTTGCGCTCGGCCTGGTCGAGCAGCGCGAGCTGGCGGTGCACGACGACTTGGCTGCGGTGGGCGATGTTGAGGAATACCGCGTTGACGCCCGCTCGTGTCTTCGCCTCCGCGACGGCCGCCGACACGGCCGCGACGTGGGCGCGGTTGAAGGCGTCGGCCACCTGGCCCAATTCGTCGGTGCCGTAATCCAGGCGCGTCAGCGCCGTCTCGGAGTCGAGATTCTCACCTCGACCGAGTCTGCCCATGACCTCGGGCAGTTGCTGATCCGCCAATTCCAGGGTGTCGCGCCGCAATCGGCGCATCCGTGCGATGAAGCGATTGGCCAGGACCAGTGCCGCGAGGAAGGCGAGGGTCGCGATGAGCAACACCGCCGCGCCACCCAGCAGGGACTGCTGCGCGGTCCGGTCGCCCCGCTCGCGCGCGATGTCGTGGGCGTCACGGCTCTGGTACTCCCAGAGCTTCAGCAGGGCCGCCACGACCTTTCCGGAAGCGTCCTGCCAGGCCGCGAGGTCCATGGGCAGCGGCACGGTCTCGGAGGTGGAGCCTCGGGTTCGGCCGGTGCCGTCCGTGGACCGAGGGGACTCGTCGACGTCCGTGCCCGCCTCCACCGGGCCCCGCATCGACACCGCATCCTGCATGGCGATCACCTGCTGGTAGACCGCCGCACCGGTGATCTCCTCGAGTTGGGCGAGCCGAGTGCCCCGCAGCACGCGGCTCGAGTAGGCGACTTCACTGCGGAATTCGCCGACCAACCGGTTGAATTCGATCAACTGCGCGGGAGTGTGCTGGCCGACGGTCAGTGCCACCGCACCCAGAGTGTCCGCCATCGACAACGCTTCGGCCGCGCGCAGGGGTTCGACACCATAGCCCAGTTCCATGGCGATGTCGGCTTCCGGAGCCACCCGGGCGGCCAGCATCGACGCGGCGATGATCGTGCCGATGACCTGGCTGAAGGCTCCGAATACCTCGTTCGGCGGGGCTTGCCGTGCGTCGACCCCGCCGCGCAGCGTCGGCACCATGGAGAACGCCTTGTTGTAGCCTTCGATGTCGGAGGCGGAGCCGGCGGGGTTGAGTTTGCGGGCGGCGTCGCCTTTGGCGATCACCGCCGCCAGCGCCGCGTCCGAGCGTTGTCGCGCCGAGGCGAGTGCCGGTACGACGCCGGCATCACCGGCCAGATACAACAGCGACAAGCGGCGCTCTTCCTGGAACGCCTCGACCATGAGGATGGCCGGTCCTGTCGTGCTACTGGCCAGCTCCGCCCATTCCTGCGCCGCCCGAGCGGATCTCACCAGGTAACCCGCCGCTCCCACACCGATCGTGAGCAGCGTGACGCTCGAGATCAGCACGATCGCCAACAGCCGAACCCGGACACTTACTCGCCCACGGACATCACGCCGGCTCGACCGAACCGCTTTCACAGCGGATTCACCTAGCTCAGACCACTTGCTCACGGCTGGAAATGCCCACCTCTGACACGGCCCCGCCCGAGCCGGGCGGCACCTCACCTGTACCCGTCCGAAGAATAACGAAAGTGTGGCGATAACATCGCAAATCACACGTATTCGTGATACCCGACAAGTGGACCGCGATTATTCCTGAATTGAGGGCTTGTTGCGCGGTCGCTCGTACCAGCCCGACCGGCCCGGCGGCGAGCACGCCATGGGCATGTGAAGCCGGGCGGCAGCCGGCCCGTGGCTCGGCAATCCGCGCTGTTCACGACCATCCGGCCACACCAGGTTCGCGAACCCTCCCCGTCCTGTGCATCGCCACGCACGGTAGCCCGTATCCGGGCAAGGGTGACGTCGCGGATCGTGCGCTGCCCGTAACCTTCCGGGAGGCGCGATTGATCAGAGCAAAAGCCTATGTCGAACTTATCGTCAGTTCTCGTCGCATTTCGCAGCACCGGGTGGTTTTCGATACGTCGAGACGTGCGCCAAATTCGGTCTGCGCGAGCTCCGGCCGCCGGCGGAGGTGAAATTGGACCGTGGCTCCCTAACGTGTGGCGCTCCCGACAGCCGGTTCGCTGTATACGTGCAAGGGAGAGGAGGGCGGGAAGGTGACCGGTAGAGCGGTCAGGGCTCGGTGAAAGGGACCTGGTCTCCAGCTCGGCGCTCCGCCGGGAAGATCCAGCCGCATCTCGGGCAGTGCGTCGAGCAGCTGGTCGATCGCCTCCTGGGCGATCAGGTAGGCCATGGATTGTGCCGGGCAGGCATGGGGGCCGAGGCCCCACGCCAGGTGCGAGCGGTTGCCCGTCTGGTTCTCGGAGCGGATGGCGGGGTCGTTGTTGCAAGCCGCCATGCTGATGACGACCGGTTGATGCGCGGGCAGCCAGACGCCGTCCACGAGAATCGGATGTCGCGGGTAGGTGATCAGCAGGTTCGCCAGGGGCGGGTCGTTGAACAGCACCTCGTCCAGCGCCTCGCGGGAGGACAGATTCCCGCCCATCACGCTGTCACCGAACCGATCGTCGGTGAGGATCAGCAGCAGGGTGTTGACGATCAGGTTCAGCAGGAATTCGATACCCGAGCCGTAGACCTGCGCGACATGGTTGACCAACTCCATCTCATCCAGGCCCGCCGGATGCTGGAGCAGTCTCGTGGTGACGTCGCCGCGCGGCGCGGCCCGCTTGAGCGCCACCAACTCCAGCAGCGCCTCGTACAGGATCTTGTTGCCGTGGTCGGCGTCGACGCCTTCGACGATCGCGGCCGTGGCGGCGGCGAGTCGCTGGCCGATCTCCGGCGGGCAGCCGAGCAGGGAATTGACCGCCGCGAAGACCAGCGGGAACACGTACTGGCTGATCAATTCGGCATTGCCGTCCTGGCAGAAGGTGTTGACCAGTGGGGCGGCGATGTCTTCGACGGCGCCTTGCAGCGCGTACAGATCGACCGCGCCCAGGCTGGTGGTGATGGCCTGCCGGTAGCGCGCGAAGTCGGTTCCGGCGCTCCTGCTAGCGGTGGGCCGCCACTCCAACAGCGGCAGGATGGGGCAGTCGGACGGGACGCTCTTCTGCCAAGTGCGTGGATCGGCGGGGAAGTGGTCGGGATCGTTGAGGATCCGCACCGCGGTGGCGTAGCCGATCACCAGCGTGGCGGGCACGCCCGGTGCGAGCGTCACCGGAGCCAAAGAGCCGTACCGCCCGCGCATCTCACGGTAGGCACGGTGCGGATCGGCGGCGAATTCCGGCGTGTGCAGTGGTACGCGTGGTCCGTCGGAGTCGATCGGCGAGCCGTGGACGATCGGGCAGGATCCGGCGCTGCTACCGGACGGCGGCGTACTCAAGTATGGAACTCCAGACAATCGTGTGCGGTGCGGGCGTGCTAGAGCGGACCGGCGTGCCGAGTCGTGGCTCCGGAGAGAGCGTTAGCTGTGTCTGCCGGAACCGGGCGATGATATAGCGCCGGTTGTGACATCGAGTCCCCGCTGCTGGCGACAATCGGTTCCGGCGCCGCTGGTGGATTCGATGCCGTGCTCGCCCCGCCACCTGGGTGGCGAGACGATTCGGCATGGAGTCGGTCGAAGCAGCTCCGTCGGTGCTCGGCAATGCCGCCGACTATATCGGTGTCTGTGCCGGTTCTCTCAAACGCCGAGGGCGCCTAGCGAATCGTGGTCGTCCAGAGCGGTGGTGATGCGCTTCAACAGCGTCAGGCAGGTCTGTTCGGTCTGCATCTTGGGTTGGTAGACGGCGCGACCGATGGTGAACGCCCATGCCGCGTAGGCGAACATGGACTGTTGCCGGTAGGCCAGCCAGGCGTCGTCGAACGACGGCACTTCGCCGCCGGCCCGCCCGAGTTCATCCAGATACAGCTCCAGTAGTGCGCGGTCCCAAGCGCGCCGGTCTTCCGGTTCGCAGCCGGAATTCACGGTATACGCGAAATCGTGCGCCCAGCCGCCCTGCATCACGACCTGCCAGTCGACCAATCCCATCCGTCCGTCACCGGTCACGTAGGTCTGCCCGATGTGCGGATCGCCGTGCAGCAAGGTCGGCGGCATGTTCCCGGTCGCGATGTCGAGGGCCTTCTCGACTCCGGCCCACAACCGCTCGCTCTGCCCGTGCAGGGACTCGGGGATGACCGATTCGGCCCGCTTCAACCCGACCTCGCATCGCTTCTTCATGTCGATCGCGGCGAGTACGGCGTCGAGCATGTCGTTCGGCGTACCGAGCTCCGCGAGCGCTGGATGCTTCCAGAAGGTCCCGTGCAGCCGAGCGAGATTGCGTACCAAATCCTCCATCTGGTGGCGGGCGATCGGCGCGTTCGGTTCGATGAACACCGCGCCACGGGTCGCGGCGATGTCCTCCATGAGCGCGATCGACCGCCACGACGCCGGATCGACGGCGCCCCAGTAACCCAACGGCGCCTCCATGTCGACGGCGGGGCGGAAGTCCCTGAAGAAGCGGGTTTCGCCGTCGATCATCTTCGCTCCGCCGAGCAGGATGCGCTGGCTGAGCGACGTGGTGGTCTTGGCGAACAACCGGGTCGGCAATCCGGCTTGCTCGCCCGGCTCGTTGTACTGGACGCTCAGCGCCACCCGGGTGGATGTGCCGCTGCTGCCGTTGGAAGTCTCGAACGAGACCACTTCGGCCGCGGGGACGTCGCGGCACAGTACGGCCGTCAGCCACTCGGCGGTGATCGCGTCACCGGAGACCGGGACGTCCTCGATGCGGCGTGCTTTCGGCCGGGCGAGCTTCTCACCTAGCATGTGACCACCGACTGTGACGAGCCTCCCGAGCAGCCAGAGCTTGTGATTCACGCGTTGCCTCGATTCCCGAGTGTGCCGAAGATGTTCTGAGCAGCAGGCCCGTCGAGTGCACGGGCGGTAGGACAGTACCCGATCAGGCGTCGGGCGCGAATCTACTTCCCGCACACGGGAACTCGGTTTCGTCGTCGCTGTGGTCAACTTCGTGCGACCGAACAGCGTCGCGGCGTGGTCGATTTCGCCCGTCTTCTCGGTGGATACCGCGGTGTCTCTTGACATCCGAGACTGTCGGGCAACCCCTTCGCGCAGCACGCGCAGGTGCTGCGCGAAGGATTTGTCCTCACGCGACCGTGCGGCCGGGCCTACCGCGGCGGAATCAGTCGCAGCAGGTGGCGCCGGACGCGACCGCTTCCTTCTTCGCGGTCGAACTACAGCACGCGCCCTCGGCGGCGGCGTCTTCGGCGGTGCCGCAACAGGCCTGCACCGCCTCCGCGTCGCCGAGTTCGGGTGCGGCGCCGAAGGTGTCGCTGTCGGCCAGCACGGTGTAGACCTCCCAGCGCTCCTTGTCCGGCGCGGTGATCCACACCTTGTCCTGGGTCGCGAAGCAACACGTGGTGGCGATCTGCTCCTCGGTGAACAAGCCTGCTTCCGACAGGCGGGCGATCTCGGCGTGCACTTGATCGGAGGTCTCGACCTCCACGCCGAGATGGTTGACACTGCCGCCGTGGCCTGGGTTCTCGAGCAGGACCAGCTTCAAGGGCGGCTCGGTGATCGCGAAATTCGCGTAGCCGGGCTTGCGCTTGGCCGGTTCGGCGCCGAACAGCGTCGAGTAGAACGTGACGGCCTGTTCGAGGTCGTCGACATTGAGGGCGAGCTGGATGCGGGACATGGCTACCTCCACTTTTGTGACATATATCGAAGAACCGGTTCGGTGCCGAGTCTGCCACCTTTTCGACATATGTCAATGCTTTCGGTAGTCTGGGTCGCATGCCCAAGACGCTGCCGGTGATCGACATGTCCGCCCCGGTCTGCTGCCCCCCGGTCGCGGCGGGGCCGGTGGACGAGAACGCCGCGCTGGAGGTGGCGCTGCGATTGAAGGCGATCGCCGATCCGGTGCGCGTGCGCCTGTTGTCGCTGCTGTTGACCAGCTCGTCCGGCGCGGAGAACGGCGGCGATCTCGCCGCGGCGGTCGGTTTGAGCGAGTCGACGGTCAGTCATCATCTCGGGCAGCTGCGCAAGGCCGGGCTGGTCGAGTCCGAACGCCGTGGCATGAACACTCTCCATCGCCCCCGCCGCGACGCGCTGGCCGCGTTGTGCGTGGTGCTCGATCCGAACTGCTGCCGCTGACGGCTGCAGCGGGTTCGCCGGTGCCCGCGGATTCGTCCTCGCGAACGCGTGATGAGGCGATCGCGGAGCAAATGGATCTCGTTTTCGTCTCGGGCTGGTGAACTCGAGCGCTTTGCCCTCCGGACCTGGCGCGGCGTGATAGGACGGTTGTCCAGGTGCGTCTTCACAAGAGCAGGGCGGTCTGGCTCAGGAGTGCTCCGCGGGGCGCTCGAATCGAATCGGGAGCGTCATGGATTCTCCATCCGACCCCTGCCCGTCCAACTCCGAGCGGCCACCTGCGGCAGGCCTGGTCGCCGATCCACGGACCCGGTTGTCCAGCAGTCTGCGACGGCAGGGCCCAGCGGTGGTGATGTCGACTCGGGGCATCGCCGACGCATTCACCCTGAATGTGTGGCAGCAGGACATAAGCCGGGCCGTCGAGTGTGCGGAGGCTTCGTCCTGTGGCTTGGTTGTGGACACGACCAAGCTCGAATTTCTCTCCTGCCGTGCGGTAAAGACGCTCGCGCGGGAAGCCGACCGCTGTCGAAGCGGCGGGACCTCGGTGAGTTTGGTGAGCCCGAGCCCTGCGATCGCCAGGATCGCCGCCGCCGACCCGGTCATGGCCCGGCTGCCGATCCATTCGACCGTTGTCAGCGCCCTCACCGCGCTCCTGCTTCGCCCACCCCGGCCCCATCACGCTATGCCACGCACCGCACGGCTCACCGCGCAAACCGACTCCGCCGCACCGGCAGCCGGATTCCGTAGATCGGGCAGCAGAGCGCAGCGGCGAGAATCGACACCGGGGCGTGTCTCGCCGGACGACGCCACCGGTGCCCAACGTCCGGTGTGAAATGCTCGTTGAACCGTTCGCATTCCTGTGTGTCGGCGATTCGGAAGAAGCGGTAGCACGTGCGCTGGATCGCGCGCTCGGCCTCGATGGTCGTCGCGAGCAGATCTTCTGGTAAGCCGGTCACGTCTGGCCTTTGATTTCGAATCTTCGACTCGAATTCCCTGCCACCGAGAACATCACACGTGCCGTACGATTCGCCCGAAGGTGCGCGCGAATATCGAGACATCGACTCCGTCACCGGCCTGGCCAGCGGCATCCCGCACTGTGCGGCATGGACACGAATTCCGAACGTCCGGGATAGCGACGTACGGCGCTGAATCCGAAAACGGACGAAAACGGATCCCCGAATGCATTGCCTCCGTGGGGGTGCCGGGGTGTTACTGGATAGAGCCGTGCCACGGCAGGAGTCGGCACCCCGGTGCGGAGAAATCCGCACATACCGCGACCCCCTCTTCACCACATCGACGAGGAGGCAGGATCATGCCTACTATCACTTCGATATCGCCGACCACGGGACCGGTCACCGGCGGCAACAGCGTGAGCATCACCGGCAGCGGGTTCACCGGCACCACCGCGGTGTTCTTCGGTTTTCTTCCCGCGCCATCGTTCACGGTTCTATCGGATACGCAGATCACCGCGGTCGCTCCGGTGGGGATCGGTACGGTCCCGGTCATCGTCATCGCGCCGAGCGGCATAAGCAACGGGGTTCCCTACACCTACGTGCTGCCGCCGATCCTGTTCGCGCTGACTCCGGGCACGGGATCACCCGCCGGGGGAACCACGGTCATCATCTTCGGGGTGGGACTGTCGGGTGCGACGGCGGTGAATTTCGGCGCTACACCGGCGACTTCGTTCACCGTGGTGTCGAATACGCAGATCGTGGCCGTCGCGCCCCCGGGGACGGGCACGGTGCAGGTCACCGTGACCACTCCCGCGGGTACGAGTAACGGGCTGCCGTTCACGTATCTGTCGGTGCCCACGCTGGTTTCGATCAGTCCGAGTTCCGGCCCGGCGACCGGGGGAACCGTGGTCACGTTGACCGGCACCGGGTTCACCGGCGCCAGTTCGGTGAAGTTCGGAGCTACTCCTGCGACGTTCTACTTCGTGTTGTCGGACTCGCTGATCGTCGCGATCGCTCCTCCGGGGACGGGTACGGTGCCAGTCACCGTGACCACCGCCGCGGGTACGAGCGCCGGGCTGCCGTTCACGTATGTGTCGGTCCCCGCGCTGGCTGCGATCGCTCCGAATTCGGGGCCGGTGACCGGCGGAACGACGGTCACGTTGACCGGTAGCGGGTTCACCGGTGCTACAGCGGTGTCCTTCGGTTTCGTCCCGGCGGCTTCGTTCACGGTCGTGTCGGATACGCAGATCACCGCGGTCGCTCCCGCAGGGTTGGGGATCGTCCCGGTAACCGTCACCGCCGCAGGCGGTACCAGCAACGCGGTTACTTATATCTACGTCTGAGAGCACGACCGTTCCCGGCGCGAGCCGGGGCGGGCGTGATCACCGAGGGGGCCGACCTGGTTCCGGGCCGGTCCCTTCGGTCACCCGGCGGTAGAGGGACCGGACACGCCGGTGCCGGCTGATTCGAACCACGAACTGCGTTCGCGGGTTCGGGTTCTTCCTGTGTTCACCCCTTCCCGGTCGGGTCCATCGCACACTCGAGCCACGCCGTAGACAGCCACCTCCGCGCTGGGGTCAGATGTCCCAGAACGGGGGGCGTTCGAGTTCTGGGAGTTCGCATGCGGCGGCCAATTCGGCCGCGCGAGGTATGAGTTGCTCTCGCAGGTCGGTGCGCATTTTCTCGATCTGGTCGAGCAGTGGACCGGAGGTGGTCGCCTGGTCGAGCAGGAGAGCGGCCCGTCGTTCGGCCCAATCCAGGCCCAGCCAATGCCATAACGGGTGCAGCGATGGCTGCTCTCGCCCGAGGATCTCGAGCATGGCGCGGTCGGCGAAAGCCGTTGCCGTGTGTTCGGCCAGCCGGAAGTTCGCGTTCCATGCCGTGAACGGATCGTGCGCGTCGATGCGTGCGGTCAGCTGGCGCAGCAGGCGACGTTCCAAATCCCTGGCGGCACGCAGACATCCGTCGAAGGACAGTTCGAAGGGACCGTCGTCTTCGGCTGGCGGCTGATATCCGGTCTCTTCGACCATCGCGCGCGCGGTGTCGTAGTTGATGAGTTGGTTGTCACCTGCGGCGGTGCGGTAGCCGTGGAGCAGGCCGCGATAGCCGTTGAGCTGATCGGTGGCGGTGAATCCGGCTGCGCCGCAGTGTAATCGGCACAGCGCCACCGTCTCCTCGGCCGTGGTGGTCGCGGCGGATTTGAGTAGTGGCAGTGTCACATCCACCGCCGCCCATGGTGTCCAGGCCGAGTTCGGGGCCGGCGCGTTATCCACGGTGGAACGGTGTTTGACGTGGTTTGCCATCGCAGTCAGCGCATAAGCGCGGGACAAGGCGGTGAGCACCGCATCCTGTTGATTGCGCATCCCCAGCAAGGGGTAGCCGGGCGCCAGTTTGCCCATGGTGACGCGGTTGACCGAGTGCCGTAGCAGTACGACACCGGCCGCTCGGCTGATCGCGGCGCTCGCGGAAATCACGGCTCGCCAGACCGTCGGCGCGGCGTACATCGACAACGACAGCCGCGCTTGGGGATTCGGATCGTGGAAGGTGCCGTCGGGCGTGATTCGGGCACCGGCGGCCAGCCAGGCCGAATAGGGAATCCGCATCTCGTTGAACTCGATCGCGGCGCAGTCGATCGGAAGCGCATGCCCATTCGGCGCGGGCACGATACGTGCACCCTCTGTGGTCGCTCCGTATTCATCGCGGAGAGGGACGACGAAAATGAATACGCCACAGGGTTGGTCACCGACGACCAGCTGCGCATACACGACCGCTGTCTTGGGGGTGCCCGGATGCCCCGCTGTCGTGGGGAATTTCTTTGCCGCGGGCGTAGGGGTACTCAGCACGAAGTTCCTGCTCTGCGGTTCGAACCGGGCGATGGTCGCGGGTGCAAGATGGCTGTTGCTGCGGCCGGCCTCGGTCATCGCCACCACCCCGAACGACTGCATCGCCGTCAACTCGCGTTGGATCGGTGCGGTGTTCGTATCCCCGAAATGTACGATCGGTGCCAGCACGAGGGTGTAATGCAGCAGCATGAGGTGAAACAACGCCGGGTCTGCCACCGCGGCACGTTCCAGCAGTGCACACAGCAGCGGCGGATCCGCCAGCAGTTCACCGGCCGCCGGCGCAGTGAGCCCAGCGCGCCGCAGTCGCCGATAGGTGAGTTCATGCCGTGCGGACGGCGCCAGGTCATCGGGGTATTCGAAGAACTCGGCGGGGATAGCGCGGCACACTTGCTCATGTCGGGAGTTGTCGAGACCGCCTCGCACGAAGTCTATGAGGTCCATGGTGTCACCGCCGCTGCGCTGAGGGAGAGTGGCTCTCGGACGCCGATGGCGCGGGCCGGTCCGGGATGTGACCAGACAGCGGGTGTGTCACCAGCCCGGTCAGCTCCAGCAGTGGGACGTCGCCGGTTCCGTAGGCCGTTGCCCCACGAGAGTCAGCCCGCAGCATGATCGAGGAGCCGGCCGGTGGACCTGCCAACGGGAGTGGTCGCAGGCGGCCGATGCCGATCGGCACCGAACCGACCCGATTCGCTCCGTGCAGTGCGATGACGCTCAGCTGAATCAGGCTGTCGAGCAGCAAGATGGGCCAGGGGGGACCCTCCGCCGCGCGGTAACCGTGTCCGGAGTGAGCGAACGTCGCGGTGGCGACCCGGCCACACAGCGCGACCTCGCTCAGCGACAGGTATGGCCCGCTGAGCGTCAGCAACCCGCCGGGCTCGTACCAAGGCGGGCGAACCAATTCCGGATCACCGACGGGCACGGCTATATTCGACGCGGACGGCCGGGTGGGCTCGAATAGTATCGTCGCCTCTGCGTGCAGGAGATGCCGATGTGTACCGGGAAGTCGCACCGGTAGCTCGCTGTGTATCCGCACGAGCGCCGTGCTGCCGCCGGTCTCGCCCTCGACGGTGAGCCGGTAGCCGTGGTGCCCGCCGTGGAGCGGCCGGTGAATCGCTAGATTCGCTATCGCGGTCGGGATTCGGCCGCTGGAGCCGGCCGCCGCCTCTGCGGCGAGCATCGCGATCATGGCCGCAGGTACCACCGGCCGCCCCGCGAGCAGATGGTGGACGAGATGGTGGTCTCGGCCCGCCAGCTCGGGCCGGAAGAGCGATGACCGGTGGCCCTCGGGCTCGAGCAGCCGCGGCGGGGGAGCGGGCCGCGGTGGTACTTGTGGTGGTCGAACGGCATCGCCAGCGATCAGGTTGCGTTCGGCCGGACCGAGATAGGTGATCGTCGCGGCGTCGGATCCGGTATCGAGCGCGGCGACGAACAGCTGGCAGCCCTGGCGGTTCGACACCGGTGTCAATGCAGCTTGGCGGCGTAGCACTTCGCGGGTCATGGGTTCGGCCGCGAACCCGCTTTCGTCCCACAGTGGCATCGCGAGGGTACCTTCGGGGCAGGGCCCGAAACGGCCAGCCCATGGTGCAGTGTGATCGAGTAGGTCATTGCCCGCGCAGTAATCCGCTTCGCCGGGCCAGCCCAGGACTGCGAGCAGGGAGCCGATATTGCGCCAACGTCGAGGTGGCCTTCCTGCGAATGCCTGGCGGAGGGCCAGATAGCCCAGCAGTTTGGTATCGCGGACGCGCCGAGCATGGTCCAGTGTCGTGGATCGCACGGTCCCACCGTGGTGCACGCCTGCCGCATTGATCAGCAAATCCACCCGACCGTGCACGGCATGCACCCGATCGATCGCGGCGCCGACCGCCGCCGCGTCGGTGACATCGCAGGTCAGGTGATGAACTTTGGTCGCGCCGCAGCGGTCTGCGAGCCGCTGCAGGGTGGAACGGGTCTGCGCGGCGGCCCGAAGCCGGGCGTATTCCCTGGTCAGCTCGGCCAACTCCAGCTCGGCCGCGGCAGCCCGGCGGGACGCGATGAAATCGGCCCGGGATGGCACCTGCGCGGTCGGCGCGGGTGCGGTTGTGCTGAGCAAATAGACGGTCGGAGAAGCGTTTTCTACGAGGGTGGCCAAGATTTCCGCGATGATGCCGCGGGCACCGGTGGCGACCACCACATCGGCGGGCCCGAGCGCTTCAGCGGGTGCGCCCGACGGCGGATGGTCGCTCAATCGATAGGCGAGCCGTCGGCGGCCCGAATGGACACTTACGGCGAAGTCCTGGAGCCGGCCTGATTCGGCCGCCAGCAACTCGAGCCCGGCAGCAAGATCACCGGACTCGGTGAGGACGGCGAAACAGGTTGTCGCCGGTGCTTCCCGAGCCAGGCTCTTGACCAGCCCGGTGAATGGGCCGGCCGCCGGGTGCACCAATTCTTCACGCACTGAGTCCACCAGCAGCACAGCGAAACTGTCCCCCGGCCCGGCTCGCCACCGTGCGGCGGCGAGATGCGCCAAGTCGTGCAGTACTCGGATACGCGACAGCGCACTGAGATCGGTCGTGCTCGTACTCGAGGCGCCCAGGGAGGTGATGATGCGAATGTGTGCGATGTCGCTGTCCGGCAGCAGTGCCGCGAGTGCGGTGGCGGAGGGGAGCGAACCGGCGACCGTGGGCACGACGACTATGCGAGCGTCGACGCCTACGGGCGCCGACGCCGGATCCTCGACCAGCAGCAGGGATCCCGGTGGCACCGCAGGTAGCGTGGCCTGAACGCGCCGGGCGGGCGAGTCGGCCAGTTCCCACCGTACAGGTTGCACAGGTGACTCGACGGCAGCCGGTACGGAGGGCGCACTGCTCGTTTCGGTGGCGACGGTGAGTTGCACGCCCCAGTCGGCGCGGCTGCCGATACGAGCCGTCCCCGGTGCCGCGACGATCCGCGTGAGCAGGGCGAGCATCGCGTCGCCTGCGACATAGGTGCGGTCCCCAGTGCGCAGTGGTGCGGCGGTGTCCGGGTGGGTAGCCGGATCTCTGGGCCCGAATTCGGTACGTAGTCTCGCCAGTACCGGAAGCCCCTCAGCACGAGCTGTCGATTCGCGACCGAGGGCGATCAGGAACGCGCCCTCGGCGAGTGGGCGGTGCTCGCCGCCGTCGGCCAGCACCTCGGCCAGCTCCGGGCAGCTGTTGCCATTGACGGCGGCGACCAGTGCCAGGTCCAGAGTGCGGTGGCGCAGATGACGTTCCGCGGTACGCACGGCATCCAGCGCCGCATCGAAGCCGGTGTCGATGGTCATGTTCAGGCCGTGCAGATCCCACAGCGATGCCAGGCGGGCGGCGATGATGTTCGGCATCAGGCCGGGGTAGGAGTCCTCGGTGCTTGTCGGCACCAGCGCGCGGACCTGTTCGCCGAGCTCGCCGAGCACGCGTGCGGCCGGAGACTGGGAATCCGTTGCCAGACAACGCTCGAGATCGCCCAGATAGCAGCGCAACGCGTAATGGACACCTCGGCGCGTCGGCCCGACATGCGCGGCCACGACACCCGCTGTGTCGTGCAGTCGGCTGCACGCGGCCCGAATGTCCTGCGGCAAACGGGATGCGGCATTGAGCACCATGATTTGGCTGCGGTCCAGGTTACGAAGCGTGGCGGGTGGCAATGGCACCCGAGCGAAGTCGGGCAGTGGATAGTCCGCGCCGAAACCGAGATCCGGCGGCTGCCGTCCCTCGCGCAGCCAGGCCGTGACCGTTTCATGATCGGGATCACCGGGAAGATTGGTAGCCCAGCCGATTACGACGATATCCTCGGTATCGATTCTCGGTCGTGGACGCCGCAGGGGCGTGTCGTCGGTGTGCTCACCGACGACGATATGGGCGTCGGTGCCGCCGAAACCGAAAGCGTTGATGCCGACCCGGCGCGGACGCGGGCCCGGCAGGGCCGCCGGTTCGGCGGACGGACGGAAGCGGCTGCCTTCGAGCTGGGGTATCGGGTCGGCCAGGTAGCGCTGTGCTGGAACTTGATCACACGACAGCCCGGACAACGCCTGTACCAGGGATATCGCTCCGGCGGCCCAACCAGTGTGCCCGAGAATCGCTTTGTTCGACGACAGCGCCGCGGGCGGGCCGTCGCCGACGACTTCGTTCAACACACCGAGTTCCGTACTGTCCCCCGCTTGGGTGCCGGTGGCGTGCGCGATGATCCAGGAGAGGTCAGCCGGGTCGACGACGCCGTCGGCGTACGCGCGCCGCACGGCGAACCCCTGCCCGACCCGATTGGGCGCGTAGATGGCCTTGCCGCGGCCGTCGCAGGCCAACCCGACGCCCTCGAGCACGCCGAGTATCCGATCACCGTCGCTGCGTGCCCGGCTCAGACGCTTGAGGGTCACGACGCCCGCTCCGTCGGAGAACAGCACTCCGCTCGCGTCCCGGTCGAAGCACCGCACCTCGCCGGACTTCGAGAGCCCGGTGAGCTTGGAGAACAGCACCATATTGCGTGCGGAGTAGCCGAAGGCCCCTCCGCACAATGCCACGTCGGCGCTGCCCTCTCGCAAGGCTTTGACAGCGAGGTCGAGGCTGTACAACGACGAGGAGCACGCCGTGTCCACCATCACCAGTTCGGTCCTCTCCGGCACCAGACCGGCAATAGCGTTGCGGCCGATACGGTGCGGCAGGAATTCATAGGGTGACTGTGCGAGGCCGGGGTGGGGTGCGCCGGTGTAGTGAGCGCGCAGGCGCTCGTACGCCTGCGGTGGCAATCGATCCCCGATGCGCCGCAGGTAGCCGGAGAGCACCAGGCGCTGTTCGAGATCCTGGCTGCCGTCGGCGGTAAAACCCAGTGCGACGAAAAACCGATCGTGCCGCCCGCGCGTGACAGTGCTCAATGCTTGCTGTACAGCTTGACGCAGCCACAGCGTGGTCGCCTCACGGCTGGGCACGATGCCCTGTTCGAGTTCTGCGCGCAATTGAGGGCCGGGAACGAAGTTCGTGATGAACCCCGATTTCTTGGTGTAGCTGCGATCGGGCGCCGACGGGTCGGCGGAGTAGAAGGCATCGGGGTCGAATCGCACTGGGTCGGTGAACACATTCTCCGGGCCGCACAGCACCCTCCACAGTTCCTCCGGATCGGCGGCGCCGGGTGCCACCGCGCCCATGCCGACGATCGCGATCACCGCCGCACTGTCCGGTTCGGGCCGCGGCGGTTGCGGATCGCTGATCCGGATCGACTTCTGGACCGGTGGCACAGGTTCGGGTGGCGGTACGGGTTCGGGTGGTGACAGCGACATCGAACCGAGTGACAGCCCACCGTCGGCCAGCACGCATTGCCCGGTGATCCACGAGGCGGCGGGTGAGGCCAGAAATACCACCAGCTCGGCTGCTTCCGCCATGCTGCCCAGCCGATGCCCGAGCGGAGTGGCCTCGCGCACCCGCGCCATGAACGGTTCCGCATCCGGGAACAGCTCGACCGCAGGACTATCCAACACGCCCAAAGCCGCTGTGTTGACCCGGATTCCCAGGTGTGCGTATTCGACAGCCAGGTAGCGGGTGAGCGCTTCCACGGCGGCTTTGGTGGTGCCGCACGCACTGAATCCGCGCATCACCAGTTGCCCGCCGCCGAGTGAGGACAGGTTGACGATTGCGCCCCCGCCGCGCCGCTGGATCAGCGGAGCAGCTGCACGGGCACAGCGTAGACTGCCCCGCAGACCGGTATTCCAGGCCCGATCCCAGTAGTGGTCCGCGATCTCGTCGATGCGGCCGAGCGCGCCACCGCCGGCATTGTTGACCAGCACATCCAACCCGTCGTGCCGTCGCTCGACAGTGGCGAACATCGCCTCGACCTGATCTTGCTCGAGCACCGACGCCCGCAGGAGCTCGGCCGAACCGCCGTTGGCGCGAATTTCATCGACGAGTGCCGGAGCCTCCTGGCGGGCGTGGAAATAGTTCACGATGACATGCGCGCCTTGCGCTGCGAAAGCCCGGCTGATGGCGCCGCCGACGCCGCGCGCCCCACCGGTGACCAGGACGACAAGGCCACCGAGCCGGGTCATCGGCCTGCCTGTCGTTGTTGCAGCACCCATTCGGCGATATGTCCGAGTGAGGGGTAATCCAGCACCGTGACGCCGTTTGGGGGGCGGGTGAGTTCGAACATTTCGATGACCTTGGTCAGTAAGGCGGTCTGCTTGAGTGAGTCCACACCGAGATCCGCCTCCAGCATCGCGTCCTCGGTCAGTACATCCGGCGGGTATTCGAGCAGGTCGGCATACAGGGCTCGCAGCCGTCGAGTAACGTCGTCCCGGGCCGCGCGCTGGGGCGCTGGCTCGTGCGGAAGTGTTGCCGCGGATGTGGGCGGTGGTGCCACGGGTTCGGGGACGGGCGCCGCCTCGGTGGCCAGTACCGCAGACATCGCCGGGCGATGTTGCGGGGTGACCGCGCCGTTGCCGCGTGCGGCGGCGGCGAGCTCGGCGACCGCCTGCCCGGGGTCCGACAACGGGGCGTAGGTTTGAATGTCGGGCACGGTCAATTCGGCACACCGGGTCAATGCCCGCAGCGCACCCACCTCGACATAGCGAGATACCCCGTGCTCATGCAGGTTTCGAATGGTGTCGGTGAACCGCACCGGCAGCACGAGGCACTGTCCGAGCAGCGTCGTGAGATCATCGTCATCGGTATAGCGGCGTCCATGGATCGGCGAGATGACCGGAATTTCCAGATGATGCTGGGCGATTCCGCTGGTCAGCTGCACAAAGGCGGTGGCGGCCGGGTGCATCGACGGGTGGTGCGATGCGTAGGGAAGATAGAGCTTGGTGAAGAAGGCCCCGAGTGCCTGAACGACGGGCTCGGCCGCGTCGATCGCTTCGACTGGGCCGCTGAGCACCGTTTGCCGCGGTGCGTTGACGCAGGCGACCACCAGCTCCGGTGCCTCCAGCGCACCTATGATGTGCGCGGCGGTTTCCACGTCCACGCTGATCGCGGCCATCGCGCCGCGCCCCTCCCAGGGCTCGAGCGCGCGTGCGCGGGCCCACACCAGATAAACCCCGTCCGCGAGGGTGAACGCGCCCGATGACACCAGCGCCGCGATCTCGCCGAAACTGTGTCCGACCAGCGCGCGCGGCCGTGCACCAGAATCCATCAGAATCTTATGTGTGGCAATGGAAGTCGCGAAGATCGCCAACTGCAGGTGTGCGGCAGGCCGAGTCAGCATGTCCTCGATCGACAGCTCCTGCTCTCCGAGGAGGACGGGCCGCACCGCCGGGATACCGTAATCCGCTGCGGCGTAGTCGATTTTGTCCAGCTCATCGGCCACCCACGGGTGGTCGAGGGCGGCTGAACGTAGTGCCGCGGGAGAATATGCCCCTAGGCCAGGGAAAAGGAAAACCGTCCGATCGTTGGTCTGCAACATCCCAAGTTCTCCTGTGGATCGTCTCGGCTGCTCACCGTAAAGAGTAGCGAAAACGGTTGCGCAGCATGTTTTATTGCGAACCAGCATCGGAGGGGGCCGACGAACAGCGTCTTCGCGACGAACTGCACCCGAGCGCTGGATCCCGGTCGACAAGATCGGCACTGCGTCGAGTTGACATCGTTGGCAACATCATGGAGTTTGCTGGTATGGCGACGGTCGTGGAAGCCGAACAAGATCCGTCACCGAAAAATCGCGAAAGGGCAACCCCCCTTTACATCGACCGTATTGCGAAGTCGTGTTCTGACCTTCTCCCGCACGTGTCCCTCAGGGCGGGGGTCCGGTGAGGGGGTGACCCTGAGCTGATCGGGCGGCTCGAAGGCGCTGCGCGAGGTGGGCGGCGACGTGGTGCAGGTGGACGGCAAGACCACTCTTGTGTTTCCTGGACGCGGTGGAGTGCTGCGTGGTCCCCACAACTTCAACCGCACCTGGCGCGGCGCGCACGGCACGCTCGACAAGGATGTAACGCAATACACATTCCGGAAGACGGTCGCCACGCTGATCGCTGAGGGTCGGATGCGAAGACTGTGGCGTAGCGGTCAGGGCACTCCCGAGAGAGGGCGCAGAGCGTCGGCGGAGCTGGCACCGGACTCCACGGCTGTTGTGGAGAAGGGGCTGGGCTGGACCGCCTGACCGCAAGTTGGGCCCGGAGACATCGGTGTACTTTTGTCACGTTCCGAGATGAGATCAGGTCAGGCCGGATGGCCCCGCGTGACCTGGGATGATTGTGCGCCATCAGGGACTCGAACCCCGAACCTGCTGCTCTCGGCGGTAGGCAATTCGGGACTGTACGAATATCTCAGCGGGGCGTGCCCGCCCTTATAAGATCGGTTGGGTGAACCCGCCATCGGCGCAGCGGGAGTTCTTCGCATACGGGCCATCGCACTGGGTGGTGCTGGCCATCTTCGCGGTCGGGGCGGCGCTGGTCGTCCGCGTCGGACGCAGGCACCGCAGCCCTGAGAGCGCGCGTAGATTCGGCCGCGTCGCGGGTGCCACCACGTTGGCGTTGTACCTGGTGATCTACCTCGTCGCGATGATCCCACCGACTATCGGGCGCTCGGTACCGCTGCGATTGACCGATCTCGCGAGCATGGTCGCCGCGTACGCCCTGTGGTCGCACCGGCCCTGGGCGTACGCCTTGACCTATTACTGGTGTCTGACCCTGAGCACGCAGGCACTCGTGTCACCCGCGCTGAACAGCCCGGACTTCCCGCATCCGGAATTCCTCGCCTTCTGGGCGATCCACCTGGTGGTGGTCTGGGCGGCCATCTACCTGACCTGGGGCATCGGCATGCACCCGGACTGGCGAAGCTACTGGCTGGCGGTGACCGTCACCGTCGTGTGGGTGGCGGTGACCTTTGTCTTCAACTCGATAGCGGGCACGAATTACGGATTCGTCAACGGCAAACCCGCCACCGCATCGCTGCTGGACGTGCTCGGCCCCTGGCCTTGGTACCTGGTAACCGTGGCCGCCCTGCTCCTCGCCGTGTGGGCTCTGATGACCTGGCCGTGGACCGCGATGGCACCGAGGCCACCCACCCATGCTCGCCGCGCGTGGAAGAACCGGTGGGGAAACCACCGGCCTCACCTGCCCGGATCCAGCCGCTGAGGGCATTACTCTGCCAACGTGACAACGCAACCGGCGCGTCCACAACGGCCATTCGGTCGGCGTGCCGCGCTGCTCGCGATCGGTGCCGTGCTCGCGGTGAGCGGGGCCGCCACCCGGCCGTTCAGTGGGTCGGCTACCGCACTGGTACTGGTGTCGGCGGCCGTGATCTCGGTGCTGGCTCGGCGCGCGGCGCCCGCCCCGGTTCCCCGTACCGAGCGGCTGCGGCGCGGCGTGGTCGTCTGGTCGGCGCTGCTGATCGCGGGATCGGCGTGGGAGGTGTACGCGTTCGTGCGGCAACCGGATTGGAGCCGGGCCAGCGACGACCACCCGACATTGTCGACGCTGCTGGATCCGGCGCTCGAACACTGGCCGCTGCGCGTCGTGGGATGGCTGGTCTGGCTGGGTGCCGGTTGGTGGCTGGTGTCGAGATGAACGATCGGGAGATCGTCGTCGTCGGCTTCGCGCTGCTGCTGGGTGCCACGCTCGGCGCCGTCGTCGTCACGCACGTGCGCCGCGACCTGATCGCGCCCCTGGGCGAAACAGTCGCCTACCTCCTCCGCGCTCGGGCAGCGAGGATTGCCGCTGTAGTGCTGTGGGCATGGCTCGGCTGGCATTTTCTCGCGCGGTAGCGGCCGGTCCGCCGCCGGTGGCGGTTCCGGCCGGCCACTTGAACGGTGCTGATCAGGAGTCGCGCGGGGTGACCAGGCCGGATTCGTAGGCGAAGACCACGAGTTGCGCGCGGTCGCGGGCGTGGAGCTTGGTCATGGCTCGGTTGATGTGGGTTTTCGCGGTCAGCGGGCTGATCACCATCCGGTCGGCGATCTCGTCGTTGGACAGTCCCCGCGCCACCAGCGTGACGGCCTCACGTTCGCGGTTGGTCAGTTCCTTCACCCCGCTACCGACTTCGGTGACCAGCGGCTGGGTGACGTACCGGTTGATCAGTCGGCGCGTGATCGAGGGCGCAAGCAACGCGTCGCCCCGCGCGGCGACGCGGACACAGTGGAGGAAGTCCTCCGGCTCGATGTCCTTGACCAGGAAGCCGGCCGCGCCGGCGCGCAGCGCGTTGAAGACGTATTCGTCCATGCCGTAGTTGGTCAGGATGACGACGTGCACCGCGGACAGGGCGGGGTCCGCGGCGATGCGCCGGGTCGCTTCGATGCCGTCGACGACCGGCATCTGGATGTCGACGAGTGCGATGTCGGGCAGGTGTTGCCTGGCCAAAGCCAGGCCCTCGCTTCCGTCTGCGGCCTCGGCCACCACCTCGATGTCGTCCTCCAGGTCGAGCAGCGCGCGGAATCCACTGCGAATGAGTGGCTGGTCGTCTACCAGCAGGACGCGGATCACGACGTTCGATCCACGGGTAGTTCGGCCTGTACGCGGAAGCCGCCCTCGCTGCGTGGTTCCGCGCGCAGGCGACCACCGAGGGCGGTGACGCGTTCGCGCATCCCGAGCAGCCCGACGCCGGGAGCCGGTGCGGTGCCGGGCGTGGCCTTGCCGTCGTCATCGATTCGTATGACCAAGGTGTCGGGGCGGTAGTCGATCCGGATCGACGTCACGGTGGCGGCGGCATGGCGGGCGATGTTGGTCAGCGACTCCTGGACTATCCGGTAGACGGTCCGGTCCACCGCCGCGGGCAGGTCGCGGGGATGCCCTTCGATCGTCAGAGTGGCGTCCAGACCGGTGGTGCGCGCCCGTTCCACCAGTTCCGGGACGTGGTCGAGCCCCTGCGGCGGGTTCTTGACATCGTCGCGCAGCGCCTCCAGGGTCGCTCGCAGTTCCCTGGCAGCCTCGCGACCGGCCTCCCGGATCGCCAGCAAAGCCTCCGGCACCTCGTCACCTCGCTTGCGGGCGACATGGACGGCAGCCTCGGACTGCACCTTGATGACCGAGATGTGGTGGGTGAGCGAGTCGTGCAGCTCCCGCGCGATGTGCAGCCGCTCCTCGTCGGCGCGGCGCCGAGCGGCCTCCTCCCTGGTGCGCTCGGCCTCGTCCGCCCGTCGCTCGGCCTGCCGCAGCGCCTCTCCTGCCGCACCGGCCGCGATCAGCCAGGCCAGCTCGAGAGCGCCTCGCGCCTGCGTAAACGCCTCGCTCATGTCGCGCAGGGAGACCAGGGCCGCGAGCGGGAGGGCGGCCAGCAGGACCACCGACGCCGCCACCGTCACCGTGCGGTGCCCCGCCCGTACGGCGGCGTACACCGCGAACAGGAACGCGACCGCGGGCACGTCGAATCCGGCCGCTTGATAACCGAGCGCGCACGACCCGGTCACGGCCAGCACGGTGACCGGAGCCCGGCGGCGCGCGGCCAACGCGAGACCGCCGGTCGTCAACAACACGTAGCCCAACAGGTCGAGGTTCGTGGGGGAGTGTTGCCCGGACAGTCCGGCGACCAGCAACGTCGCCGCCACGCCGACGGCGATCGCCCAGTCCCCGATCCGTCGCGTGCGCATGCGAGCACCCTAGCCGGATCTGCGCGCGGGCGACTCCCGCGCATGAAGTATCGATCGCCTACCGCGCCGGCGGTATCCGCACCACCGTCGCGGTATTCCGCGGCAGCGGGCTACGGCATCGGTGGCAGCACGAATTGTCTTCGCGGGCAGGATGATCGCCGGTGGGTTGAGCGGACATGATCGAGCGCGTCCGATCCTACGATGAAGGAGCACCCCATGTTCGTCCGCTCTCTGTTCGCCGCCGCGCTCGCCTCGCTCGGAAGTCTCTCGCTGGCCACACCGGCGGCCGCGACCGTCTCGGCCGGTGCGGCCGCTGTCGATTCCTACGTCGTGACCAGCGGGCGATTCGTAGGCGCGGTGGCCGCACTGGTGGCACTCGCCGGAGTGGTCACCGGAGTGGTGGCGCTGGCCCGCCCGTCCGGTCGAATCCGCATCGGCAATCGAGGAGGGTGGGCAGCCGCGGCCCTGGTGGCGGGGCTGACCGGTGTGCTCCTCGGTGGGCTGGTGGTGGCCGCCGCCGACGGCGGGCCCGGCACCGGCAACGGGATAGTCGGTGGCTTCGCGGCCCTGATGATCGGGGTGGTCGCCACGGTCCTCGGTTGGCTGGCGCGGACCCGCTCCCGTCGCACCGTCTGACTGCCGACCGTGACGCGATGGCCGTCGAGGCCGGGGCGGGGGTTCACGTCACGACCGGGATATTCCGCCGGTGTGAAAGGGTTGGCAGATTACCGCCGATGGACTTGACGAATGGCATCCGGAGATGTCACTATTAATTCGGGAAGGCACCGCTAATCGAGTGCCTATTTGTTCGTGTCCTCGACAACGGTCGAGTTTGGGTGTAATTTGAGACTTCGCGCCGGGGTGCGTGCTGTCCGACTCTCGAAATACGGAATGACTGCAGAAAGTGGCACGGACGCGTGCCGCTTTCTGCCCGTTGTTGTCGAGGCATGTTGGGGCCACCTCCGGCACGGTGCGCAAGGTGAAATACAGCCCACAGGACAAGCAGATACCGTGACGACCGCGTGAACGCGTGGGCGGCGCGAGGTGCTGGAAGGACGCGTCTTGGCAGTCTCGAGTCAGACAGAAATCGATGCAGGAATACCCGAAGACACCGCGATCCAGGGGGCTCCGAAGCGGGTATCGTTCGCCAAACTCCATGAGCCGCTGGATGTTCCACCGTTGCTGGACGTGCAGACCGAATCGTTCGAATGGTTGATCGGTGCGCCCGCCTGGCGCGAACGGGCAGCGGCGCGCGGCGATTCACCCGCGGGCGGGTTGGAGGAGGTGCTCGAGGAGATCAGCCCGATCGAGGACTTCGCCGCCACGATGTCGCTGACGCTTTCCGAACCGCGTTTCGAGGAAGTCAAAGCCTCGGTCGAGGAATGCAAAGACAAGGACATGACCTACGCGGCTCCGCTGTTCGTCACGGCGGAGTTCATCAACAACAACACTGGTGAGATCAAGAGCCAGACGGTCTTCATGGGCGACTTCCCGATGATGACCGACAAAGGTACATTCGTGATCAACGGCACGGAGCGTGTCATCGTCTCGCAGCTGGTGCGCTCGCCGGGGGTCTACTTCGACCACTCCGTCGACAAGGCCACGGAGAAGGACCTGCACGGTGTGCGCGTCATACCGTCGCGCGGCGCGTGGCTGGAATTCGACATCGACAAGCGCGACACCGTCGGCGTTCGCATCGACCGCAAACGGCGTCAACCGGTGACGGTCCTGCTCAAAGCACTCGGCTGGACCAGCGCGCAGATCACCGAACGGTTCGGTTTCTCCGAAATCATGACGACGTCCCTGGAGAAGGACAACACGGCGGGCACCGACGAGGCACTGCTCGACATTCATCGCAAGCTGCGTCCGGGTGAGCCGCCGACCAAGGAGTCCGCGCAGGCGCTGCTGGAGAACCTGTTCTTCAAGGAGAAGCGTTACGACCTGGCGCGCGTGGGTCGCTACCGGATGAACAAGAAACTCGGCATCCACACCGGCGAAGTCATCGGCTCCCGGGTGCTCACCGAGGAAGACATCGTCACGGTCATCGAATACCTGTTGCGGCTGCACGCAGGTGATCGCGTGATGACCGCACCCGGTGGCATCGAGGTACCGGTCGAGGTCGACGACATCGACCATTTCGGCAACCGTCGCCTGCGCACGGTCGGCGAGCTGATCCAGAACCAGTTCCGGCTGGGGCTGTCCCGGATGGAGCGCGTGGTCCGCGAGCGGATGACGACTCAGGATATCGAGGCGATCACGCCGCAGACGCTGATGAATATCCGCCCGGTCGTCGCCGCGATCAAGGAGTTCTTCGGAACCTCGCAGATGTCGCAGTTCTTGGATCAGCGGAACCCGCTCGCCAGTCTGACGCAGAAGCGTCGCCTGTCCGCGCTCGGGCCGGGGGGTCTGACTCGCGAACGCGCAGGTCTGGAAGTCCGCGATGTGCACTACAGCCATTACGGCCGGATGTGCCCGATCGAGACGCCCGAAGGCCCGAATATCGGGCTGATCGGTTATCTGTCGGTGTACGCGCGGGTCAATCCGTTCGGCTTCATCGAGACGCCGCACCGAAGAGTGATCGACGGCCGGGTGACCGACGAGGTCGACTACCTGTCCGCCGACCAAGAAGATCTGCATGTCGTGGCGCAGGCGAACGAGCCGCTCGACGCCGAGGGACGTCTCGTCGCCGCCCGCATTCCGGTGCGCCGCAGGAATTCGGAGGTGGAGCTCGTCGATCGCGCCGAGGTCGACTACATGGACGTGTCGCCGCGTCAGATGGTGTCGGTCGCGACGGCGATGATCCCGTTCCTCGAGCACGACGACGCCAACCGCGCCCTGATGGGCGCGAACATGCAAAAGCAGGCCGTGCCGCTGATCCGCACCGAAGCCCCGCTGGTGGGCACCGGTATGGAGTTGCGTGCCGCGATCGATGCCGGTGATGTCGTGGTGAACGAGAAGGCCGGTGTGGTGGAGGAGGTTTCCGCCGACTACGTCACGGTGATGGCTGATGACGGGACGCGTAAGTCCTATCGGATGCGTAAGTTCGCTCGGTCGAATC